>NZ_JBPLBG010000029.1:0-132744 GCF_054039255.1 Candidatus Harpocratesius sp. | reverse complement strand
AATTAATAGTCTGAGTAAATTCATCCACAAGCCAATCGCGATATTCTTGGAACGTCATTTGATGATTCGGGTAGATTTGATCCCGTTCAATTTGCCAGAAGTTAAAGAGTAAATATTTACCCATTTCTGCAAAAAGCCGTGTCCCATCATCGTTTGACCGCCATAGTCCTTTGTGGATATCTACATCACGAAACGCGGTCTCAATTTGCCATCTCATTTTGTAATATCGTTTTATTAAGTACACGAAAGATTTTGAGCGATATTGTGGTGCAATAGTTGTAATTAACCCATATAATTGTTCACACACTTTGTCTAAACTTAGTTGTCCTTGTCGATAGGCGCTTTTCAAATCATTTAATCGCTGTTTTCCTCGAGGAAATAAATGAACCCAACAACGCGTCAATTTTCGTTTTCGGTTTTTTTTATTCTTAGTTCTTATTGTAAAAGTTTGAATTCTCCCCTTATTTCCCAAAATATATTCTCTTTTTGCATTTTTGAGTTGTTTATAGTTTTTTGCAGGCGTAATTACATGGATTCCTCTGTTCTTAAATGATTTTAAGATATTTTGACGATAATACTCACGATCAATCACACAAACTTTGATTTTAAGACCTAAATTTAATAACCAATCTACGATATCAAGCATAAATGGGATTTTAGATTCACCTTTAGCCACATGATGACATCCAATATAGAGGGATTTGTGCAGTCCATGAATCATGGCGCCATGATAATGACGGATTCTTGTAGTTCCTTTCACCATTTTACTACCTTTAATCATTAAATCTCTGCGTTTTCCCCAATAACTGAGATAGGTTAAATCAAATTCTAATATTACAGGATGAATTTTTCGATTTTTAAAAAAACAAGCCGAATCATTTTTTCAAACACAATTCGATATACATTCTTCACATTTAGAAGAGTTTGGGTGCATAACCAATCATTCACAGTAGTTTGATGAGGGAAAGCGCGTGAATATCTACCATCAGCATATTTTTGAGGGGTGAAATGCAGATATTTTTGGGCCCAACGGTTTAATTTCTCACATGCATGGTGAATTGAGACACCTCGAATCCAAGAATAGCACAATATCGTCAAAATATCATCTAAATACCATTTTCGCCCCTGTTTAGTAAGTGGAACCTCTAAAGCTTTTCTGAAGATTTCGCAAGGTTTATGAAAAATGAAATCTCATTAAATTTTGGATAACGTGCACCAAATTGAGAAATTTGATGCATGGTTTGGGGAATATAGTTCATATAATTACCCAAATATCCATTTTATTATTCTTATTGATTCAAATACTAGATAATACTGTTATTTCGGAAGATCATCTTTTTGTCGAATGCTTGAGAACTGTTTATAACCATTTTTTACCAAGATTTTAATTATATATTATAAAACATTGAAAAAACAATCATATATTAATCATTTACTTTGTTATTTACGCCATTTTTATGCAAAAATCTTATAATTTGAGCATTATCTTTTATGACTGCGATATTTATAACATGGTAGGAATAGAAATGGATATTTACTCTATATACTATAAAATTCACAAAATTATTTCCACATGTTATGATTTCTTTTTCAAATCAAAAGATGTCGACACTAAACGATAATAAATAATTTCATAAGAGTCCGATCTTAGTAAAGTAAATAAATTGCGAATATACATCCTTTTTTTATTGATTATATTCAAAAAGATTTGATCTATTGCATTAATGATCAAATATATTCCATATTATCCGCAGTAATTGAAATATTATAATAAATGCTAACAGTTTAACAAATAAATATTTTCATCAACATATTTTTAAGTAGAAGGATATTCAAGTTCAAAACAAAACAGGTGGAAATATGAGTAATAAAATTTCATTAAAGACAAAATTTCGTAATTTAGTTTTTTTTGCGAGAATTTGGGATTATTTTAAGAGGATTTTTGGGAAAGAAAAGAATTTTCAACGAAGTAAGAGTAAAGAAAAAAAGTATAAAGAAAAAAAAATAATGGAAAATGAAAAAGGAAATGCATCAATAATAAGAATAACGCCCCATAAAAAAGAATTGAATAAAAATAGGTTCACAATAAAGGATAAATTAAAAAATGAAAGTAAAAAAGACTTGAAACTTCAAGAGGATGTTGGAAGTTCCAAGGAAGATTTATTGAAATCTTCAGATGAAATAGAATTATCAGAGAAACAAAACACAAAAAAAAAGTCAGATGTTGTGATTTCACCTGAATCAACACATATTTACTCAAGTGGGGTCAAAATAAAAGAAAAGATGGCGCAACAAAAAGAAGAACAGGAAAAAGTAGAAAAAGTAGAAAAAGAAATAAAAAAATTAAAAGAAGAAAATGAAGAAAAAGAAAAAACGGAACAGGAAAAAAAACTTGAACAAAAAATAGAAGATAAAAAAATTGAAATTGAAGAAAAAGAAGAAGAACTCAAGTTAAATCAACAAAAAAATGAAATAAACACAGAAAAAGTTGAAAATGATCAAAATTTACCTTCAAAAATCTTCAAGATTCAAGAAGAAAAAAGTGATTCTAAATCCGAACATAATCAATTCAGAAAAAATAACCATTCAATTAATCCTTTGACCGACGAACCCAGCGATTCACAATTTGACTCTTCTAACATTAAAACAAGGACAATTGAAGCCCGAAAATCCATAGGTAAACGAAAAGTTAATAGAACTCAAATCGAAAAGAGAACCAAGAATTCAGAAGAAAAAATATCCAAAAAACCAAAAAAGAAACGTACAACTCCAAAATCGAGCAGACCGTTAAGATCCAAATATTTAGGGAAGAGAGAAGTAATAGAAACAAAACGTCAATTAAATTCAAAATCAACTCCTGTCTCGAAAAAGAAAAATGTATCACAAGATAATAAGAATCAAAAAAAGAAAACTAAAAAAAAAGATTTGAAATTTGAACCAAAGATAATAATTGATGTAGATGATGAGCGTGTCAATCTTGTAACTAGCGATAGAATTATTGCAAACAAAGAAAATTTTGATCCGAATAATCTAGGTCATTATAAAATTACCCTTGATGGTAAAGAAATCAAAATAACCCCACATTTCGTAAAAAACAAAAAAAGATTGTTCCTAAAAGGCTTAAATTATTCGATACCTACTCCTTTTAAAGAAATCATGATAAGACTACCACGTAGTTTAGAAACAGATGAACAATATCATTATTTTCATAGCAATCCAAACTATTATGTTTTTATTCCAGATGTTAAGAAGCGCTGGAAAATGCATTGGTTGTATGATGAAGAACAAAATTTCATTCCCATTCCCAGAAGTACCAATAGGATATTAATTTTATATAATCGCGATGAATATAAAGATATTGATGAAGTTCTAAAAATCGTCCAAGAAGATTTTTCTTTAACAAAAAAACCCTTGAATATAACAAACAAATTTCAAATTGACAAACAATTCTGGCAAGGCAATTTTTTGATACTCGAAATTGGTGATATTAAAGAGACTAAATTTGCTGAGAATATAGTCAGAAAAACCCCTGTATTTAAATTAGAGATTGGCAATACATTCAAGGACAATCGTTCTAATACTTATCCCATGATTTTTGGGCGCACCTTAAAGATTAAGGCAGAACCTCCAAGTCAAATTCCGATTAATATTATTTTGCAACATTCAAATAAGGAAGCACAATCTGATAGTAATTTTAGCTATTATAGAATACTAAGCAAAGGATGGTCAACAGAAGAACCTATAAATATTGATTTTCCAAAATCATGGCCATGCGGGAATTACCAATTGACATTTACAGGACAAAATGACCATCGATCTTTACAAACTTATCATGTTCGTTGGATACCTGAGTTGGAAAAGAATTTTGAAATATTTAAAAATCACGAACATCCAATTTTTCCAAGTGAAAATGGCCATATTAGTCATGATCTTTCAATTAATTTAGACACAAATATATTCAGAATTAAATGCGCTGATCATTCGATTCCAATAATAGCTATGAAAAGTGATTATAAAACGGTAGATCAAGCCGTAGATCCATGCAAAGCTTGCAAAGAATCACATGATGGAAATATAGATAAAATAAATTGTAATGAATGTACTTGTATCTCAATTTGTTCATGGGGACTTGCAAAATTGTGCCCATTTTCTTCTGAAAATGTAGATGATTGTCCATACCAGGGTGGAGATATTAATGAATTAGATAAAAATAATACCAGAATTCTTTTTAAAAAGGAAAAAGATCGAGTGGTTCTTTCATTAAGAAAATGGAAATCCCACACTTTAAAAAGCACAGTTCCATATTCAGAATTGGAACTTGATATAACCATCCCAAAAATTCGCTGGCGTTTTTCAAATGAAGATAATTGGAATGATAAGGTAATCAATTTGACAAAAAAAGAATTTCTTAATTCAAATAAACAAAGTTTAGTTATACGAACAAATATTCGAAAAAGTTTTCCCTTTTCTATTCAATTATATGCTGATGGTAAGAAAAATCCACTTAGAACTGAAAAAGAAATCATTTCTCCTTCAGACACGAAAATAGATTTGGGATATTTATATGGAATGATGAATGAAAATATAATTTACTATATTGTATTAAAAGCAAATTATGAAGTATCTGCAAACTCACCAGATTCAGCGATTTTAATGAGAGTTGATAATCGCGTCGTTTAAAACAAATAGGATTAGATAAATAAATTGGATAGATTGGATTATAAATTTTTTATTTGTATTTATCCTATAATATTTTACATTATCTATCAAATTAGGAATATGAAGACGAACAAATATTATAATTATTAACTTTAATTGAGAGATTGAGAAAAAAATGTCAGTAAATCCCCTGATAATAAGTAAAGATTTGGAGAAAACTTATCTAAATTATTTGCGGTCTACAGTAAAAATCGAAGATAAAGATTTTGCTAAATTACTTGATGAAAAATTAAAAGAGATGAATTTTGTAAAGGGACCATATTTAGAAGCCACGTTAAATTTTGAGAAAGGTGCTACAATATCAGATTTAATAAAGGAGGGTATTTTGGAACCTGAATTTGAAGCCTTTATTTATGATGTTTTTCCATATTTGAAAGATGATCCCTTGTATTTACATCAAGATATATCCATAAGAAAGGTAGTTAATGGTAGAAATGTAATAATTACAACCGGAACTGGAAGTGGGAAAACCGAATGCTTCATGATTCCTATATTAAATCATTTAATAAAAGAATATAAAAATGGGACTTTAAATTCGGGTGTTCGTGCTTTAATTTTATATCCATTAAATGCTTTGGCAAATGATCAGATTCGGCGCCTAAGAGAAATCGTTTTGCAGATCGAAAAAAAACTACCTGATTTTAATGTAACTTTTGGCAGGTATATTGGAGATACTAAGGAGACGAGAAGAGAGGCAATTAATGATTATATGAACATGGAACGCGTAAATAAAATACCTAGAGGTGAATTAATATCGAGAGAGGAGATGCGGGATAATCCTCCACATATTCTCATTACAAATTATGCAATGTTGGAATATCTTTTATTACGGCCTAAGGATCTTCCTCTTTTTCAATCTTCTGATAATAATCAATCTTCATGGAAATTTCTCGTTTTAGATGAAGCTCATTCTTATACAGGTTCAAAAGGTGTTGAAATTAGTCTTTTACTTCGACGCTTAAAATATAAAGTATTTAATAGCACAAAACCACATATTCAAGCAATTGCAACGAGTGCAACTTTAACCAATGATTCCAATGCACAAAAGGAAATAATTGAATTTGCTTCTTCATTATTTCAAGAAAAATTTGAATGGGTGGATGATGATACAAATCGTCAAGATATTATTCAAGCAATTTTTGCTTCTAACAGTACGGAAAAAATAGCCGATTTTAAAATTCCTTTGAAAATACTGAGTGAAATTAATGGAATCCGGAAAAAATATATTTTAGATTCTTTTTCTGAGTACAGTTCAGAGTACAGTTCAGAGTACAGTTCGGAGTACAATTCTGAATATTGTTCTGATTCATATTCTGAATTAGAGAAAAATTGGGTTGCTATAAAAGAGAAAATTGAAGAAACCGAAATTCCTTTCGAGATAATGGACTATGCTGAAAAAAAAGGAACGAGTATAAGTTCTCGATTGTATTACATTTTAGTAAATGATCCGCGCGTTCATAAAATTCAAGAACTTTTAAATGAAGAACCAATCTCAATTGATAACCTTTTTAGTGAGTTAAAAATTGATGAAAATGAATATAATTACGGATATGATTTTCTTGAGTTGATTTCATGGACCGCACCTTCAGAAAACGCTGCTTCTTTATTACCTGCCCGATTACATCATTTTGTTAGAAGTCCTGAAGGTATTTATATTGCTTTATATCCAAAAAAAAAACTTTTTATACATCCACATTCTAGTTTTGATGGGTCGACCGTTTTTGAAGCCGCTTTTTGTAAAAAATGCGGAAATACTTATTTTTTGGGGAATATAAGTAATGATAAAATCACTCAAATGGATGCACATCATAAAAAACCCAATTTTAAGGCTTATTTTCTTCCGTTCGATAAAGAATTAGATCAAAATGAAGATGAAAGAATATTCGGAAAATATTCTGGAAAAAATATTAAGTCGTCCAATCTTAAAAGAATGAAATTTTGTAAAAAATGCGGATATATAACTGATGAAGATGATATTCTGGATGAGTGCCTGGAGTGCAATTTGGAATTACAATTTGTTTTGTATATTAAGACAGAAGATGGAGATTTACATAAATGTTTTTATTGTAATAAATCGAGCAGAAACATAATTCGCAGGTTTTATTTTGGAAAAGATACGATTCCATCAGTTTTAGTTGGTCAGATATATCAAAAATTAAGCATCAAAAATAATAGAACTGAAAAAATACTTAGTTTCAGTGATAGTCGCCAAGATGCTGCATTTTTTGCTTCTTATCTGGATATTACTTTTTCTCGATTGAGGGAACATCGTTTAATTTACCAAACATTGAAAAAGAATTGGAGTAATAGTATGGACGATTATCGATTGGATGATTTGCATGATGATCTAATGAAACTTATGACCGATATGGATTTTTTCGATGATAGTAAATCAAGAAGGCAACGATCAAAAGATTGCTGGGGAGTTATTCTGAAATCTTTCTTTCCTTTAAATTCAAGAAATTCCTTAGAAGAAATGGGGATTATAGAATATGAACCAGTAATGCCAAAATCATTAAAATTGAATACAGAATTATTAAATCCACCCTATAATCTAACAAAAGAAGAAATTAAAACGATATTTCGCTATTTTTTAGATAATTTTAGGAATTATCAAGCTGTTGAATTTCCGAGTGAAGCACCTGCGCCCAATGATGAGGTATTTTCCGATTTCAATAAGAATCATGAAGTCGCTTTTTTGTTACAAGCAAAAGAAAGCATAAAAAATGTCTATTCTTTTATTCCAATTCGCCATTCCAATTCTCGGACGAATTTTTTAAAAAAGATACTACTTCAGAATTCTTCATCTTTGGATGAAAATATGGATATAAAAAAGGTTTTGAGAATGTTATGGGATGATTTCACCAAAAACTTTGAAAATAGGGGCATAATTCAAATTCCAACAAAAAAAAAAGGCAGGGTTTGGAAAACTCAATATAATTATTGGAAAATACGTTTAATCAATAATATCGATAACTTATTTATTTGTGACTCGTGTAGACAACTTCAACCTTATTCAATCAGAGGCATTTGTCGGGTTTTTAATTGTTCTGGAAAATTAAAGATGGTTAAAGAATTATCAGATTATCAAAAGCAAAGAATCGTGAATAATCACTTTTATTTATTGAATACAAGCGACAATCTCGCACCACTTTCAGTAAAAGAACATACAGCTCAATTAGAAAATCATTATGCAAAAGATATTCAAGAAAATTTCATAGATGGAAAAATAAATGTTTTAAGCTGCTCTACAACTTTTGAAATGGGTGTGGATTTAGGTTCATTAAATGTGATTTTTCTGAAAAATATTCCACCTGAACCTTCAAATTATATTCAAAGAACAGGGAGGGCAGGACGCAGAGCTAGAACTTTGGGTTATTCTCTGACTTTTGCCCTATTACGTTCACATGATTTATCATATTTTTTAAATCCATTATTGATGATTTCTGGAAAAATCCAAGCTCCGTATGTTTATTTACAGAATGAAAAAATAGTTCGCAGGCATTTACAAGCATATGTTATCTCTGAATATTTTAGAAAATACCCTGATCAATCAACTATTATTAAAAATTTCTATCAAATTGATAAATTTAGTTCAAATGAGATTTTAAAGAATTTCGAAGAATTTTTAATTCAAAATAAGGATCGATTAGTAGCTGCTTTAAAAGACATTATACCTATAAATCTACATTCCAAATTCAATTTAAATAGTGATAAATGGATTGAAGACTTTTTATTAGAAGATAATACTTTTGCTATTGCTCTAAATAAGATTCATTCTGAATATCTTGATTTAATCGAATATAAAAATATACAGCAGCAGAAAATAATAGATAATTCAGATAAACCGCGAATTGTAAAAAAAGCAAATTATGATCAAGAATGGTGTGATCGTCGTATAAATACTATTATGAATAGACGAGTAATAAGTTTCTTAGCAACAAATACAGTTATTCCAAAATATGGATTTCCAGTCGATTCTGTACAATTGGAGGTCTTGAATGAGGATTTTAAGCTGAAGAGGGTTGAATTATCCAGGAATTTATCTTTAGCTATAGCTGAATTTGCACCAGGATCACAAATTGTGGCTGATAAACACGTTTATGAAAGTTATGCATTAAAACGAATCAGAAATAAGGAATGGGAAAGATTCTACTATGCTATATGTCCCCAATGCGGAAATTATTGCGTTACTTCATCTTCAAAGGAAAAACCAAAAACAATAACATGTAATGGTTGTGAAACTAATATTACTAGGAAAATACACACTGCGATTATTCCTGAATTCGGATTTGTAACACTTAAAAGTAAAAAAATCGAGAAAAGCGGAGAAGTTCGCCCCAAAAAGATATATTTTTCAAGACCCTTCGTATCTTCCTTTGAAAAAGCAAATTCTCAAAATAAGAAATTTCAAATCGGGAAAACAATTCTAGAAATGAATTATCAAAAACACGGAAGAATGTATGTTGTATGTCAAGGTGAATCTGGGGGATTCTCGATATGTTTCAAGTGCGGCGCTGGTTTTTCAATGAAAAAAACAAATACAAAACACCTGACACCTTATGGAGATGAATGTAAATCTACTGTTCTCCATAAACCATTACACCTCGGTTATTATTATTATACAGATGTTTTGAGAATAAAAATTACTGATGCAGATCTACAAATGCAAAAATTTAACGAATCTGCCAAATCTCTTTGGTATTCACTACTTTTTAGTATAATTGAAGGAATTTCTCGGGGTTTGGGGATTCGCAGACGTGAAATTAATGGTACTTTGCTATACCAAGATGGGATAACTCATTTAATAATATTCGATACAGTACCTGCAGGAGCTGGGCACATGGCACGAGTCTTTAAGGAAGAAAATATTTTAAAAGTCCTTAAATCTGCGTATTCGACAGTTTCATCATGTGTCTGCGGTTTGGATACAAGTTGTACCAGTTGTTTGAGAAATTATAGTAATCAGCATTTCCATCATTTATTGGCTAGAGAAAAAGTAGTTGATTTATTTACAAAATTGGATTGGAATAATCCTGGAATAACATTGAATATAAAGGAGTAAATTGAATGAGATTGTTTTTTTTTAGATTTGTCCTATAGAAAGATGTTAAGAAATACTTTAGAAATTTGAAATTTTTTCCAGAAAAGCATGATCTAAAAATTTATTTTTTTATTTATGCAAAAGAATGAAAATTACAGAAGAGAATTAACTAATTTGACTCTATTTTTTATTTTATGATTTCATAATCTGATCTGATATTTCATAAAAAAAAAACGCACAAATGTTCAATAGCTCTTAATCTTATAATCATTTTTACGTTTAAAGCGGAAGTGGTCCTTTTCCTAGGCGTGCATCTTCATCTTTAGCGATTAGCATTGGTGCTTTTCCCGCTTTAATTACCATTTTTCCAATTTCTTGATCGATGGTGGCTGGCACTGTGATTTGAACAATATCTATTTCGGGATCTGCTAAAAATTCTTCTAGTGAAGTATACATTCGAGGGCGGTCTTCTGGGGGGATTTCATTGATTTTAAGCCGAGTAACGGCATTTTCCAAAGCATCAGGATTAACATCACAAATCGCCACAATTTCATCGACTCTTTCACTTTTTGGCTTTGAAAACATTCCAAATTTGATTGCCTGTTCAAACATCTGTATTCCTCGTTCTCCCATTCCTACTATTCCCATTTTCACTTCAGTTGGTTTTTTATTTCCTACTTTTTCCCAAGAACCACCTTTCCCAAATACTGAGTTTTCAAGATTTATCTGCTGTTTTGGTTGGATTTTTATTCCCATCGCTTTCATAATGCTTAATATCTGTTCTTCATTAGCTTGGATTGGATATTTTTTATATATTTTGTGAAGATTTGTAATAACCTTTACAAACGATACATATTTTCCTTTAGTGAAAAAAGTAATAGCATTTTCATGAATTAGACATTGCATTAAAATGATAAATTCTGATGCTGTTAGAATAGGAAAATTTTTATTTTTTTTTGTAAAATCGGTAAAATTTTCTTTTATTAACTCTGATTTGGTAATAATTATAGGATTCATTCCAATTGTTATCAAAAAATTTGCAGTTTTCATAAAATCATTCATTATTTTCAGATGATTAGATTCTAAATAAAATACAGGTAAAATAATATTTGGCCATAAAACAAAAGTAAAATGTGGTGAGAATAATTTTTTTCTTTTTAAAATTAATAATTTAATTCGCCATTCTCTTGTATTTTTTTTCCAAAATTTTGGATCAAATATACCTAATATGGGGTTTCCAGGTACACCTAGAGGGATTGCCGCTGAATCAAATTGAAGAATTTTAGGAATGATTTCAACTGCAATTTGTAGATGGAGTGTTAATTTCAATGGACCTTTCAAATTTAGTATTTCAATTGTTTTTTTGGGATAATTCATAATAACATTTTTTAAGAGAATCTTTATAAATTTTTCCTTACTTTATCCATTTTTATTTACTTTTGATTTTGTTTTTCTTTCAATTTTCTTTTGAATTTCTTTTGAATTTGTTTTGAATTTGTTTTCAATTTATTTTCAATTTATTTTTAATTATAGATTTATCCAGACTGCGGATAAGTTTTTTGTCCAAATCGGAATAATTCTCTATAAAAATATCTACACTTCAATAATGAGGTAACCCCATTAGAGTGTTCTTAGCTAGGTTTGTCCTAATTACATAGTTTTTAAATTGGAGAGATTTTAGTCGAATTACAATAATAAAAGGCGCCGATCTTTACCTAATAATAAAAAGTTCATAAGTAATCATTTTTAATAGTAACAAGGTTTTGCGATTTTATACTAATATTGGTGGATAGATGCCAATAGATAGCAATGCATGGCAATGCATAACAATAGATAGTAATAGAAAGCAAAACATAACAAAACATAGCAATAGAAAGCAAAACATAACAAAACATAGCAATAGAAAGCAATAGATAGCAATAGCATAGCAGTAATTTGAAAACTACATCTATTTGATAAAATAAAGAATAGAAAATAGATATAGATTTCTAAAATTTTCTTATGATCTTATTTCCAAAAGAGTTTAAAAGAATAGTTGAAACACTTGCTGCCATTGCAATCATAGCCCAAACAGGGTGAATAAGTCCAAAAATTCCAAAAAGCATTCCTACACTATTAAATAAAAATGCTAATATAATATTTTCAACAGTTTTTCGATAACTTTGTTTACCAATTTTCAATGCTTCAAGAATAGTTGATAGATTTTCACTTACTAATATTATATCTGCAGATTCAATCGCTATATCTGTTCCTGCCCCAATTGCAATTCCAACATCAGATTGCACTAATGCAGGTGCATCATTTATTCCATCACCCACCATAGCTACTTTATATCCTTTTGACTGTAATTTTCTAATTCTCTCGATTTTGTCCTTAGGCATTACTTCAGCATAGTATTCTTTAATTCCAATTTCTTTTGCAATTGATGCTACAACAGGTAAATTATCACCACTTATTATTATGGGGTTTAGTCCTTGTTTAGTTAATGATTTTATCGTGGTTTTAACATCTCTTTTCAAAATATCACCAATAGCAATTATTCCTAAAAATTCAGAGTTTTTAGCAACACTTACTACAGTATAACCTTGTTCTTCGAATATCATTGTTTCTTTTATAAATTTAGGCTCAATTTTTAATTGTTCTTTGATAAAAGACGATTTTCCAATAACAATTAATTCTCCTTTTACAATTCCTTGAACTCCTTTTCCTGGTAATGTTTCAAAGGATTCTACTGGAAAAATTGATATTTCATGTTCTGACCCATATTCTATGATAGATTTTGCAATAGGATGATCAGACCCATTTTCAACACTAAAAACAAATGATAAAAACTCTGTTTCTTCAATGGAGTCAACTGTTAAAATTTCTTTTATTTTAGGCTTTCCAATCGTTAACGTCCCTGTTTTGTCAAAAATTATTTTATTAATATCTTTAAATGTTTGAAAAGCTTCTCCAGATCTCATTAAAATACCTTTTCTTGCAGCAATACCTCCGCCATGGATCATAGCTAAAGGAGTGGCCATTCCTAATGCACACGGATAACCCATTACTAAAACAGCTAATGTGGAATATATAGCTTTAACTATGTTAATTTCTCCAGTAAAAATCCAAAGCCCAATAGTCCATATACTTAAAGCCAGAAATGCTAAAATAAGAACACCAGGAACAAAATATTTCAATACTTTATCAACTAAAAGTATAATATTTGGTTTTAGTGCTCGAGCGTCTCTAATGTGTTGAGAAATTCTTTGAAGAAATGATTCTTCACCCACATTTGTCACTTTAACTAACAATGAACCTTTTAAGTTAATTGAACCTCCGATTACAACATCACCAATTTCTTTTAATATTGGAGTTGATTCTCCTGTTACAAGACTTTGATCGACCTTAGATTTTCCATTTATGATTATTCCATCAACAGGAATACGATTACCAGACCGAATTCGAACTAGATCTCCAGATTTAACATTTTTAATTGGCGTCTCGATTTGTAAACCATTTTCTTGTACAACAAGAGCAACATCTGGCTGTAAATCCATCAATTTCTTAATTGACTGGGAAGAACGAGTCCTTACCAGTAAAGAAACATATCCAGATAAAATATGATAAGTGGTAACAAAAATACTCACTCCAAAAAAATCACCTATCGGCCAAGGTTGAAAAAAAAATCCATAAAGACCACCTAATAATCCACCAAATGCAGCAAATTCTAACAATACATGTTGGTTCAAAATTCCCCGCTTTAATGAAAACCATGACATTTTTTTTATATACCAACCTGGAATAAACATAGTAAATAAAGCTAATGTTAACATCACCCAGCGTATCCATGGTAACTGGAACCCTGACCACATAAAGATCATAATGAACAAAGAAATTATTGTAAATGAACTTGCAATATACAAGCGCATTTTTTCGTGCGATAATTCCGCTTGTTCTTCTTCAAACGAGCGAATTTTATCTGGATCTCTGATTTTAAAGCCTAATTCCACTAAAGTTTGTTCTATCGTCCTCTTATCAATAATATCGGATCTATACTCAACCAATACTTCTTCATGAGCAAGACTGACATTCACATTTTTTATTCCTTTATTTTTATTTAATCCGTTTTTAATCGTACTAGTGCAAAAAGAACATTGCATACCTCCAATTTTTAAATGTAATTTATCAATTCTTTTTTGAGTTGATTGTTCTATTTTTAATTCACATCCTTAATAAATTCGATAAAATATCCCATTTTCTCAAGAGATTTTACAATTTTCTCTTGTTTTATTTTTTCTTCATCAAAAGAAAGTTTTATTTTTTGGTTTTTATGATTGGGTATTACAGATTTAATACCTCTTTTTTTTCCAATCTCTTTAATTATTCGTAATTCGCAACCTTCACAATGAATTGCTTTATTTAAAATAGAAATTTCAATTTCTTTCAATTTACCAGCCATAGGTTGATCTAGAAAAATGAATTTTATAAAGATTTTTAATTTTAACCCATATATTAGAATTTCTAAATTCTCATGACTGACAAAAAAGCACTAAATCGATTTTAGAAATTCTGCAACTTTTTTATAGTTTTGCATGTTACATTCCGCATCATGGTGCAAATATATGAAATTAATGCATTATCTCTTGATGGATGGCAATTGCTAATCATTATCAACATAGGATCAAAATAACTTATCCGCACAGATTGTGTGTTCAAATTGTGGAAAATCGTTTTATATTCATCTATACAAATTTTTTAGAAATATAGATGAAAAGTTCACTCATTTTTAGAACTAATCTATATAATCTTTTAGATTATTAATGTTAGTGCGAATAAGTCTAGATCTTTTTATTAAACATTCTTTCTTTATTCTTTCTTTGTTCTTTCTTTATCCCAGATATAATTCCATGCAATTTTAATGCAACTTTCTACTACAGCAGGTTCAATATGTTCCACTGTATCTCTACTGGTGTGATATACTAATCCGTCTCTAATAATATTCGTTGGCATTGCAATTAATGTAGTTGATGGAATTCCAATTCTAGCACTTTCTGCAGCATCAGTTGCTCCACCTCCAAATACCATTTTGAATTTTTTGATAGAGATTTTTTCTTTTATTCCAATTTTGACAATTTCATTTACCATTTTTTCTGATAATGAGATAAATCCATTAATATCTTTGGTTAGGACATGTAATTCATTCAAATTGTATAAACTATCAAAATTCAAATGAAAAGTCGGAATTTGTTTTATATTTTCTTTATGGATCTTCATAAAGGCGGCAGAACCACGCAATCCTGACTCCTCGGCATCAAAACTTGCAATAATTATTCTTGTGTGCTTTAAATTCAATTTTTTTTCCTTAATTTGAGATGTAAGGTATTTTCCAAGTTCAATTAAAAATACTGATGCAATTAAATTATCTCCCGCTCCAGGAGAAGCATCTTTAGTAACAATGAAGAAATATAATAAGATAAACGGAAAACTATTTAAAAAAACAATAAGAATGATAGAAAACCATAAATTCTCGAAATCATTAAAAAGTCCAACGAGAATAACTACGATTTCAAATATAAAGAAAAAATAGGGTGTCAAAATGACCATTGCATACAATTTTTGAAAACCTGAATCTAAAATACGAATTTTTCTAGCGCTATCATGATGACCAGAAAGAATGATTTGTTGATTTACTTCTGAACTTGGTTCTATCACACCGTAAACATTTTTTCCTATTTTTGCAGGAAAGAATTTATCAAAAAAATGTTTATACAAGCCAAATATCGAAATCATCATAAAAATTCCCATAAATAAACCAACTAAAGGAAAAATTACCCATTTACTTTTAAAGTAAAAAAGTATGACACCGATTGAATACATAACTGAATTAAATCTGATATAAAAAATAAAAGAACCTGGATGAAATTTGAAATTTTCTATTTTCGCTTCATCACAAAAACTATTAAGTTTTTGGAATAAATAATTAGCAGCTTTATGACAAGGTTCTGTTCCATTTAATCTGGGACCAAACTGTTGAATAATAGAATTAGTTTCTTCTAGACTTTTTTTAGCCAATTTAGATAAAAGATTATAATGCATAATTATACCATATTTGAAAATTTATTAAAAAAAATTGTTCTAAAGTCAAAAACTCTTAGAAAATTAAAAAAATTTAATTATATTATCAAAAAATCTGAGATTTTTCCTTTTTCTTTCTTACTAAATAAGATATACTGAAAAATATCGCGCCAGATATTACTGTGAGCGAATATCCCGGAATATTTTCCATAATACTGTCAAATTCTGAAGATGGAAAATCTTCTGCTCCTGTATTATTCCAAAATCGATTTCCTAATTCTTTACTCAAATTTGGATTGTAAGGTGCAGAATTACTCGATAAATCATTTTCATAAATTCTTGTGTTTGTAACTTGAGGTTCTTCAATATCCTCCCATGCATTATCTAAATATATACCAAAGTTTACGTTATCAGTGATTGTATTGTGATCGATTATATTGTAATGGCCACTAATTACGCTAATTCCATTTCCACTCCATTCTTCGCCTGAATTTTGAGTATGTGTAATTGTATTGTAAAAAATATGATTTCCATTACTTCCGCCCCCATCATAATTCTTTAAGAGAAGAATTCCCATTGACATACTATCTGAAATTGTGTTATTATAAATTGTAGCATTATTTACATTAACTAATTCAATTCCTTTAAAACAATGGCTAATATTATTTGAAATAATTTTCACAAAACTCATTTCGGTTATAAAAATCCCTACTGAATTATACATATTCAAATTTTCAATAATACAATTACTAATTTCGAAGTAGGCATTATAATATATATTAATTCCAGGAGCATTATTTGAAGTGTCTTCACGATTACCATCAATTCTTAAATGATCCATTATATATGGATCAATTTCAGTTCCCGTCCCAGAAATTACCCCTATATCAATGTAAGATTGGATTTGATCATGATCGTAAATTGCTATATTGGAGACGTATCGATACGCACTAAATAAATCTTCAAAATTTACTTTTCCAAGTATTAGTGTATTCTGGGAAGATTCAAAAGTGTTTGTTTGCATACCTACCAAATAAAGAATATCAGGCAAAACTGAAATCCAATTCCAACTTTCAGAGTATTCGCTTGAATCGTCCCTTATAGCACTTTTAAGTAAAATTCCTGTAATTGAATATTCCAACAATAAAGCTTTCCCATGATTATTGAAATAGTCTCCTTGATATCCATAAAAAATGATTTTGTCATCATTTTCTGAATGTAGATAATAGGCTTGACATACTTGGTCATCTTCTAAGATAATTTCACTATCTTTCGAACTTAGTGTTGAAGAGAAAATATATACTCCTGAATGAGCAAAATCATAGATATTCACCAAAATGGAACCATCAGATGGATTTTCTCCAATTATGGAAGGAAGTGCAAATTGAGTAAAAGTGAATTCAGAGATTTGATAAGAATATGTCGTGGACTCAGAAATACGATAAATAGTTATATATCCATAAGAATCTATTATGGTATTTTTGCCAAAGCATGCGTCTCCATTTGAAAGGAATTTGATCGTTCCAAAAGATTTCATTTCTGTATTACTGGGATTTTCTTCTGATTTTTGCAGAAAATTAGAACCGTCTACAAAAGCAAATCCATATCCAGGATAACTAGAATCATCTAAAATAGAATAAAGCAAAAACGGCTTCATATTATTTATTTCATGATTTAAACAGAAATCTAATAAATGATAACTATAACCAGAGGAAGAAAGAGTGGCATTATCTAAGATTTCTAAATTTGAAGAAAAATGAATGATATCTAAGTCGTCATTTCCAGTTGCAAGATTCGAATATTCATATGCCATATATATGGTTCCATCACGGGCTACATCCATCATTTGCAGCTCTAAGTCTCCTGAAATTGATTTATTCAACCAATTTCCTTCTAAACTTCCAAGATATATGGAAATCCCTGCATCATCAGTAGAACAATTGTGCCCTACTAAAAGAATAGTATCATCATCAAAAAGATGAATGTATTTGAAATTATCATGATCAATTTCTGCTAAAATCGATGAAGCTGTAAAAGGAAAAGATTTTTGATGAACGATCGAGCCTGTGAATGGTTCTATTTCATATAACCAAAATGTTGAGTTAATCCCAGATATAGACTGGACCAATAGTAGAAAATTACCAGTTGAAAGTTGAACCATTTCTTTAACCCAACAATTATCACCAACAGAAATTTCACCATCTAGATATATTTTATTTAATTCTTGACTATCTATAGAAGTAAAAAAGACAGATTGACGCGCGAGGCTTTGTCGATTTCCAGTTACGAAAATTGTATTATCAAAATCTGTATCAGAAACTGATGCATATTTTATATAATCTGTAGTTGATGTAGAATATTCGTGATATTGTTGATTTTGAAAATTAACGATAAAAAGATTGGATTCTGAGGTTTTTTGACTACCTACTATAATTAATTGTTCATTATTAAGAATGATGGGGATGTAATCAATTATATCTAAATTTCCATATAAATATGAGGAGATTAAATCAGAATCTTCAGATTTTTTTGGAAAAATAGGTAGATTCGAGGGAACTTCAAAAAATTTATCGTTTTTAGTCTTATCTGATTGTTCCATACGAGAAGAAATCAGCATGTTGGAAGAAAAATTGTGAACAAATCCAGGAATAATCAATATTAATAATATTATTCCTATTCCAAGCAAAATTATATTCCGTTTCTGTTGAGAAATCGGAAAAGTTACAGATTTTGAGAAACTCATATTTAAGAACTTCTTCCTAATTTGGTAAGTAATATCACAGAAATTTTAATTTGATTGATAATAAAGCTTTGGTTACTATTTTTCTTTGAATGAAAGAAAATTTGACACAATGTAATCGAAACTAATCTGCACTAATCTGCACTAATCTGCAGTTTCATAATTTTTTTTCGTTCGATTTTTATTCTATGCATACATGACTTATCCACACTAATTTACTCTTATGAAATTAATTGTGTTAGACAAAATAGTATAATTATCTATTTATCCTTATACTCGACATTGTTATGTATGGATGTAAGTCCCAACTCACATCACGATCTCTCTACGCTATTAAATCTCTTAGCTCTAAAAGGACAAAAGGCGAAACTTTTTAGTGAGATTTTAAGACATCCTGGAATGAGCGCTTCTCGCTTGGGAGAGTTGACTTGCATTCCGCAAAATAAAGTTTATCAACTATTAGAAGATCTTTATGCAGGAGAATTGGTAATGATTACTGAGACTCATCCTAAACAATATTGGCCTTGTGATTTAAACGGGGTCTTGGAAGAAAAAAAAACATTTTTAAACAAGAAAGTCTCAGAATTCGATACAATGCAAATGAAAATCGCCGATCTCATGCAAACACTCCAATTTGAAGCAGAAGAAATGGATCAAAGAAAACATCCTCCATTTATTACCAGTTATGATCTAGTTGTTGGTTCCCCTTCACGAATATTTCAAGAATTAAATACCTATCTGATCCAAGCGCGGAAAACATTACATTTTCTCGGAGATTGGAACCTGTATGAAGTAGGAGTGAGAGAAGGGGTTACCAATACTATCGAACAACTGTTGGTGAATCACCCTATTCAAATTTCACAGATAATAGTATTTCCTGAAGCTTTGTTGATGGATCTCCCATGGCAACAAATTCAATTTATTCAATCACGAGATGGAAAAATGAAGAACCGTACTAACTACTATATGATCAATCGTTCAGCGTTGCGCTATGGTTTTATTATAATTGATTCTCTTATAATAGGCTTTTTTTTTGAGAACCCTCTTTTACAGACATTTTGTTTGGGTTTATTTCTTGAATCTCGTCATATCTGTAGTGAATTTTTAAAAATGTTCAAAACAACTCATAGAAAGGCTCACAAATCGTTTCAAGAAATGCTACAATATCATCCTGAATTAGTGAAAAAATCGATATAATCAGAAATATAGCCAATCCGATAAATATTCAATCTTAATCAAAGTCAATTAAAAATAATAGTATAATAAATTAAAATACACCATTTATCAAATTGACTATTTCGATACAAAAGTTATTAGTTTAGCGAATGAAAATCAATAAATTTGCTATTTTAATAATTTTCTCTAATTTTAGATAGATTTGAAAAGTACCCCTTAGTAGGGGTGATATTTTCATTATTTAAATGGAACTTGGAGAATACTTTATTTAGCAACAATAGGAGTGAATTAAATGAAAACTGGAAAAATAATTATTTTAATAAGTCTATTGGTAATGTTAATCGCCACAATCTTTCCATTTTTGGTTATTGAAGTATATGGAACTTCACAGGGAGATACAACAATTAACTATGCAGGATACAGTTTTATTTTTGGTTCTATAGCATTATTAATGTTTGTTATTTATATGATCCAAGGTGCTGATGCATTAAATCAAGCATATGCTGCAGCAGGATTATCATTCTCAATCACTACAATTACTATGATTAGTACTTCAATGCCACTTGTAATGCTGATTGGAATGATTTTACTTCTATTTGCAAGTTTTCGAAATCCTATCGCAGCTTTAATAGGTGGATTATTTATTTTAGTTTCTAGTATATTAATGATAATCCTCTTCGATAGTTTCATTTATGCTTCAGTAATCGCTTATGGTTTGTCAACAAGTGGTTCTGGTTATTCAGTCGGTTATGGTTATGGATTATTTATAATTGCTGGTGCAGGTTTAATTGGAATTGTAGGGGCAATTATTGCTATCAAGGAAAAAAAGGAATAAAAAGAAGTTAGTACTTAAAAATATAAAACTGCAGAATTTAAAGAGAGTTTGTCTAAATAAGTACATGTAGAAATAAGTATATGCAGAAATAAGTATATATAGAAATAATTATAAGTTGAAATAAGCAGAATTCAATAGATTTTGATAGAATTTTGAGGGGTTTTAGACTTTTTTTTACGATCGTTTTTTATCAGCCATAAAACGTTTTTTTTTAACATAGAGATAGGAATCTGTCATCACAATCATACCAAAAGATTTGAAATCTTTTGGTTTTTTTTCTTGTTATAATTCTATATTCTCTAAATAAATTTCACATCTTATCAAAATTTCTTTTATCAAGACTGTAAAAGGACTGAATTCAAGAAAGACAAGCTTAAAAATATAATAAAATCTGCACCAAATTGAAACAATTATAAATTGAATGGAAGAATTTTACTGAAATTCTTGGAAAAATCAATTTCGAGAAAATATTAAGCACGATTTATTATTATTTAACAAGATTTACTTGAATTTATCACTATCAATTTTCATGTTCGATAAATATCTAAAATTTACTTTTTTTTATCATAACTAAGACATATTCTGAATTTATTCGATTTTTTTAATAGTACTCATCCAAATTTCTAAAGGTATTATTCTATAATGTGGTTGATATAATTTCTTATAGATTTTTGAATGATGAACTGCAGGAAAATTGTTTTTTTTTATATTATCAATAAAATTCATGATGATGTGTTTTGGGACATAAAAAGGGGTATTATAAAGAATTTCAATCATAAAAGATACAAGATCTTCAAAAGTCATCTTAAAATTCTTTTTAAACTGTTCATAAAATTGATGTGACCTCTTCGAACCAATAAAAAATGCTGATGCGATTAGAGAAGGTCTAATTTTTTCTTTATCGCATCCGATTAAATTAACTCGAATTAATTTGGTGAAAATTCCAATTTCATAATAGAGAGGATATTTGTATTTCAATCTTTCTTTCTTTATTTTAATCATTTCTTTTTCTATCATTTGCAAACAAGTTTTTTCATTAGGTACCATATGTTCTGAGCCCAATACTGCTTGATATAACAATTTATAATAGTCTTGAACTTCAGATCGTGGAAAACGTCTATATTCATCAAGAAATAATTTAAATATCCTATTTTTTATCATTTTCATTATAACTTATATATCCTACTTGTTTATATGTTGAATTATGAGTTCTAATTATTCCAAAATAATTCAAGAATGGTATATTTTTTATTTTTTTTAAATATGTAATAATTTTAGGAATCTATTATTTTTTTTTGATAAGATTATGATTATTTTTTATTGATAATTGAATTTTTTATAAAAAATATCTGAAAAAAATGATGTCAAATGATTTTTATGCAAGTCATTCTAAACCAAATATAAAAATAAAGGGATTTTAAAGCGAGGATCTGTTTGTGACAACTTATTTTTTAGGGATTGATGTGGGATCAACCACCACAAAAACTGTTCTATTGAATTCTGAAGAAAAAATTCTTTTCTACCGCTATGACCGACATAATGCAAGGCCACGAATAACTCTAATGCATCAAATTCGAGAAATGATCGATTTTATTGGTGATATACCAGTTTTTATTGCGATAACTGGATCTGCTGGAATGGGTATAGCTGAACGTTTTTCTTTTCCATTCGTACAAGAGGTAGTTGTATCTGCTGAGGTTATTCAAGAATTATATCCAGAAGTCAGAACATTGATTGATATTGGTGGGGAAGATGCTAAAGTTATTTTTTTTAATAATGATTTAAAGCCTGATATTCGGATGAATGGCAATTGTGCAGGAGGAACGGGGGCATTTATCGATCAAATGGCAACTCTTCTTGATTTATCTCCACAAGAATTGAATAACTTAGCCAAAGAAGTAAAAAACTTTCACCCTATCGCATCTCGTTGTGGTGTATTTGCAAAAACTGATGTGCAAAACCTTATCAGTAAACAAATTCCTTTACCTGATATTGCAGCATCAATTTATCGAGCAGTGGCGTTTCAAACATTTAGCTCGTTAGCTCGCGGAACAGAAGTAAAATCGAAAGTTGTTTTTACAGGGGGGCCGTTAACTTTTCAATCTGAACTTAAAAAAGCTTTCATTCATGTTTTGGGAGTGAAATCTTGTGATCTTAAAGATGTAGCACATCCTGAATTGTTTCCGGCTATTGGAGCTGCTTTACACATACATTTAAGAAATAATAATGAAAAAATAATCCAGACTCAAATTCGGACTCAAATTCAAACTCAAATTCAAACTCATACTCAAACTCAGATTCAAACTCATACTCAAAATCAAAATCAATTTTCTAACATATCTCAAAAAAAAACTTTTATATATTTGAAAGATTTGATAGACATTTTATCTTGTGAAAATAACATTGATTTCTCTCAGACACCCCGTTTACCTCCTCTTTTTGCTTCAAATGAAGAATATAATACGTGGTTAGCAACTAAGACTCAAATTTCAATGCCTCTTGTTCTAGATAAATCAGTAAATGAAGAATCTTTTTTTTTAGGAATAGATTCAGGTTCAACTACTACCAAAATTGCCGTAATTAATTCTTCAGGAAAAATTGCAGCACATTATTATGCAAATAATAAAGGTAATCCGATTAAAGCAGTAATTCTTGGCTTGAAAGCTGTTGAAGATTCGTTAAATCGACATTTTTCCCAATTTCAAATTCTCTATACTGCAGTTACTGGATATGGTGAAGAATTAATTCGTTTTGCTTTTAATTTGGATGACAGCTTAGTTGAAACAATTGCACATTATAAAGCAGCTGCATTCTTTGACCCAGACGTGAGTTTTATATTGGATATTGGCGGACAGGATATGAAAGCGATTTTTTGTAACCAACAAGTTATCCAAAATATTGAATTGAATGAATCATGCAGTTCTGGATGTGGATCTTTTATTGAGAATTTTGCCCAAAATTTGGGTCTTGAAGTGGAAACTTTTGCTGAAAAAGCCTGTATTGCTCATCATCCATGTGATCTGGGGACCCGTTGTACCGTTTTTATGAATTCCAAAGTGAAGCAAGCCTTACGAGAAAATGCTTCAATAGGAGATATTGCAGCAGGATTAGCAGTTTCGGTAATTAAAAATTGTTTTCAAAAAGTATTAAAATTAACCGACACCAATCAATTAGGTGATAATATTGTTGTACAAGGAGGATCATTTAAGAATTCGGCTGTTTTACGCGCTCTTGAACAATATTTAGGGAGAGTGGTAACTCGTCCTCAGTATCCTGAATTAATGGGTGCATTTGGTGCAGCACTTTATGCTCAAGATAAATATGGATTATTAACCAAACTCTCAAAAAAAAATAAAGAATCAACCATAACATCATCCTTTATCGGCTTTTCTAATCTTGAAGATGCAACTAGTTTTACTCGATCTCATGTTCGTTGCAGTGGTTGCGAGAATCAATGTCAAATCTCCATTCTCCGGTTTAAATCCGGCAAAAAATACTATACAGGTAATAAATGTGAAAAGATCTTTACAAATTCCTTAAATTCTAAGAAAAGAGGGGTAAACCTTTACGAATGGAAAACTAATCAGATTTTCAAGCAAAATTTACACCAAGACTTAAACCAAGACTTACATCAAGATATTGAAAAGAATGATTATCAACGTCGTCATAATAAAATTCGTGTAGGAATTCCTCGTGTATTAAATCTTTGGGAAGATTTTCCATTTTGGGATGTGATTTTTAAAGAATGTGGATTTGATGTTGTACTCTCCGATCCTTCAACAATGACTTTGGCAGAATCTGGATATGGTACTGTGATGTCAGAAAATATCTGTTTTCCAGCTAAAATTGTAAATGGTCATATTATGAATCTTATTAAGAAAAGAGTAAATCGCATTTTTTATCCAATGGTGCGCTATAATCGAATTGAACATCCTGAACATACAAATAATTATAATTGTCCAATCGTTTCTGGTTATCCTGAGGTAATTCAATCAAGTATTAAACCGCAAGAAAGATTTGGTATTCCTTTTGATTTTTTTCCAATGACATGGATTTCTAAAAAACAAGCAGAAAAGCTATGTTGGCAATATTTCTCTAAATTAGGAGTCTCAAAATCTCGGTTTACTCGAGCTTTTAAATCCGCTCATGATAATTATATAGAAATTAAAAAGAAGATTTCACTGAAGGCTCAAAAAGTATTCAAATCTATTCAAGCAAATAATGAGTTAGCTATTCTTTTATTAGGTCGGCCATATCATCTCGATGCTTTAATAAACCATAAAATTCCAGAAATGATCTCGGCTTTAGGAGTGCATGTTTTAACAGAAGACATTATTCCTGTGGAAGAGCGAGGAAGTTTGAATGAAGTAGAAGTATTAACACAATGGACTTTTTCAAATAGAATGTATGATTGTGCTCTTTGGGCTAAAAATCATCCAAATGTAGAAGTAATTCAATTAAATTCATTTGGATGTGGTCCTGATGCTGTTTCTATTGATGAAATCAATTTAGTTCTTAAACTCGCGGGAAAAAATTCTACTGTTCTGAGAATTGATGAAATCAGTAGCCCAGGTTCTGTAAAACTAAGAATTCGAAGTCTTATTGAATCTTTAAAAATGCGTTTTCAAACACATCAATCTAAGAATATGCTCCGTTTATCTCCACCTGTGTTTACTGAAA
Source organism: Candidatus Harpocratesius sp. (assembly GCF_054039255.1). Classification (NCBI taxonomy): domain Archaea; kingdom Promethearchaeati; phylum Promethearchaeota; class Promethearchaeia; order Promethearchaeales; family Promethearchaeaceae; genus Candidatus Harpocratesius; species Candidatus Harpocratesius sp. Next base: position 107,493 of record NZ_JBPLBG010000029.1, on the reverse strand, counting down.
AAGATAAGAAAAGAATTATTTTAGCACCTGAGTTTTCTCCGTTTTATACTCGATTTTTAACTGTTGCTTTTGAAAATGAAGGTTATAAAATAGATGTATTACCTTCACCAAATCAAAAAAGTATTGAACTCGGATTAAAATTTTCAAATAATGACATTTGTTATCCTGCTTCTATCGTTATTGGTGACTTAATTCAAGCTCTGCAGTCTGGAAAATATGATCCTTCAAAAGTGGCTGTAGGTATTACTCAAACTGGTGGACAGTGTCGTGCATCGACTTATGCATCACTTATCAAAAAAGCTTTAATTAATGCTGGTTTTAATGAGACTCCTGTAGTAACAGTTATGGCGACTACAAGTCGTTTGCTTAATGAACAACCAGGTTTCTCTTTAAATCCAATAAAATTTAATTATTGTGCTCTTTTTGGCATTATCTATGCTGATTGTATCGCAAAACTCTACTATCGTACCGCAGTAAGAGAAAATATCCCAGGAACAAGTTGGAAATTGGTTGAAAAATTTATAGATAAAGCACTTCCTTTGATAAAATTTGGAGCTCATCGTCAAATACTTACTTTATTAAATGAAGCTGTTGAATCTTTCAATCAAATTCCTATTAATCCTTCAGAAAAACCTAAAGTTGGTATTATTGGGGAAATTTATGTTAAGTTTAACCCTTTTTCAAATAATTATGTTGTGGATTGGTTGATGAAACAAGGGATTGAAGTAGAGGTATCTCCATTACTGCCATTCTTTTTGAACATTTTTGTATCAAATTACTATAATCATAATCAAAAGATTACTCCCCGTTCTAAAACATATCTCACGTTATTAAAGGCAGGAGATAAGTTAATTGCTCGCTATTTAGATAAAGTAAATCATATTCTAAGAAATTTTCATCTTCCTATAGTGCCCTTTCCTAAAATATGGGAAATCGCAAATGAAGCAAAGAGAGTATTAAGTTTAAACCACCAATATGGAGAAGGGTGGATGCTTTCTGGTGAAATTGGGTTATTGTATAGGCATGGGATAAAAGATATTTTGTGTCTTCAACCTTTTGGGTGCATTGCTAATCATATCGTTGCAAAAGGAGTAGAGAAAAAACTTCGAAGTGTTTATCCTGAATTAAATATTCTATATTTAGATATGGATTCTGGTATGAGTGAAGTAAATATGACAAATAGATTGGAATTTTTAATAAAAGGTGCTTATACAACATTTTCTCAATTGAAACAAAATCAAAAGCTTATTGATCTTAGCTCGATATCTAATTGAGAAGGATAATAGTAATTTTTTCTCGATTTTATAACCAATTTTATAACCAATTTTATAACCAATTTTTTAACTGATTTTATAACTGATTTTATAACCAATTTTTTAACTGATTTTATAACTGATTATATAACTGATTATATAACTGATTTTATCCCATTTTTTACCCAACCTTTATAAATCCTTATTACTGTAAGGTAGATATTCGGTTAATTACAATTAATGTCTTTCCCCAAAATTGATGTTCTTCTTCAATGGACACGAAATTACATTTACACCGGTAGGAGGGGCATATAATTAGCATCTCTTGTCCATTAACTCCCACTTGGAATCATTCCGCTCCCATTGCAAGAAGATCTCTAGTTATTTCAAACTGCAAATGAAGTGATGATAATGGATCTCTCAATATTATTACAGATTATTATTGGTATATGCTTTATTGGTATTGTAATTGTGCTCTTTTTAGAATCACAAGATTATCTTACTTATTCTATTATTTTTGTTATGATAATCGGCCTCTCAACATATTTTCTTCGAGGAATGAGTTCATCTGAGCTGGAAGGAATTGTTTTAGCTATTGATTGGGATGTGATAATTTTTTTGATTTGTCTGTTTTCTATAGTAGAAATTTTGAATTCTCAGCAGGTTTTTCAACAAATTGCTATAAAAATTGTTAATCGTTTTGTATTGCATCCTCGTCGATTCTTTTATGCAATTTGTATTACTTCAACAATGATAGCAACTGTGATTGAAGATCTTAGCGTCGCTATTATTTTTATTCCAATTGTAATCCAAGCATGTCGTGGAATTCGAATCAGTCCTGTGCCTTATATGTTTGGTATTACTATTTGTATTAATTTAGCAAGCACACTTACTCCATTTGGTTCTGCTGAAAATATAATAATTGCAAACCATTTCAATTTATCACTTCACTGGCATTTGATTAATTTAGGAATTTACTTTATAATCGCTCTTTTTATTACTTTATTTTTACTTGATCGTTTTTTATTGACTTTTTACCTTAAACGATACTATTATGATTTATATACTGCTATTCCTGGTTATTTTAATCCTAATCTAATCACTTTCCAAGAAAATCCAAAAGGTATAATTCCTGAATCGTATAAAGGAATGAATAATTTAAAAGATAAACTGAAACCCCCGCTTCAAAAAAATCAGCATTCACATCATCTACGGGATGAATTCTTGAAAAACGCGCGGTTAAAAGAGATTAAAGAAAGAGTTTTTCGATCTATTGAACAAGCTCAAGCAGAGTCAGTTAGAAATGGAAATGATATGATTTCAATAACTGTTACTGAAATTCAATTAAAAAATATTATCGAACATCGAAAAAAAATTCCCAAAATTGATGTTTTAACATTGAAAATAAATCAAGCAAGTTTTAAACGAAATTTAATTGGTTTATTGATATTTACCGGAATTTTAATTTTAATATCTAAAATAGTAATCGCTGGCCTGTTGGGTCTTATTTTATTTGTTTTTATAAATCCAATTCAGACTTCAAGTGGAAAAAAAATTCCTTCTGTCTCATATTATTTTAAAAAAATAGATGCCAAGCTTATTTATTTCTTTTCAATTCTGTTCATTACTGTATATTTTATGGATTTGGCAGGAATAACATATTGGATTGATGTTTTAGTCGAAAATTGGGGGCATCATGATGTTTTTTTAATTTCTATTGCAATTTTAGTTATAACTTCTCTTCTCTCAGGATTTTTGGATGATGCACCGATAACAATAATGTTTTTACCAATAATAGATAATCTTCTCCTCATGTACAATCATCCAGGTAATCCTATTTTTATTGCTTTTACTTTGGGAATTAATCTTGGGGGAAATTTCTTACCTCAAGGTGCTGCTTGTGATATGATGACCTTAGAACTAGCCAAAAAGAACAAGGTGGAAGGGTTTACTTATCAATCGCTAATGGTTATTGGAGGTTTGTTTGCATTACTTCATGTTTTGCTTGGTATAGGATATATTTATCTCTATCTACTTATAACTTTATAGAATTTTTACCATATATATTCTAAAAGACTTATATGTAATGGAGATGGAATCCTTATTTCTTATAAACTTAATTTAGGAATAAAAAGAATAAAAATAAAAAAGACAAAATGGAAGAATAGAAAAGATAGAATAAAAGGGAAAAAGAGTAAAAAATCGGAAAAAAATTAATTAAGATTTTACCAAAATTTCAGCATTTTGGATAATATTATAGGCTTGTTCATGGAATTTATAATTTCGTTCTACTAACGATTTAAGACTATCTTTTAATGTTTTTGCTTTAATTATTCCATATTCTAGAGTTTTTGATTCTAATTTTTGTTTTGCTACTTCAGATTTTGATTTAGCTTCTTCAAGTGCTTGTTCTGCATCTGGGAGCGCTTCTGGTTTCCGCTTTTCTTCTGGTTTTTCTTGCAGTTTTTTTAATTTCTTTTGACATTTGATTAAAATTTCTTCAGCGTGATTAGCTTGCTTAATTACATCCTGTAAATTTTTGTATTCATCAGACAATTTTTCTAATGGTTCAAGAAATTCAAATTTCATCTGCTCGATAAATGCTTGACGATTTGTTTCTATTGTTTCTAATGCACCTGCAAAACGATTTAAAATAGATTGAATATCTGGCGATTCGATTTCAGCATATTTTTTATAAGCTGCTATTCCTTCTGTTGTTTCTTTCATTAATTTAGCATGAGCTTCTAGAATTTGTTTATTTTCACGAATTACTTTGGATAATTCCAAATCTGTTTTAGTAATCCGCTCAGTTAATGAATATATTTTAGATTTAAATGAAGTTTTTTCTTCTTTCTCCCCTTTTTTAATTGTATCCGCATTATCTTCCTTCATTTCTTGAATAAGCGAATTATCAAGTTCTGCATAAAGCTTCCCTTCATTTCTGACTTTAATGGCAAGAATTGAATTTTTTATATTTTCTAGGGAGTTTTTAGCTGTGCTGTGAAAAGATTTCCGTTCACGAATGAGAACTTTAAGAGAATTTTGAATAACCTTTAATTTTTGATTATGAAAGTTTTCTTCTTTTTGCTCCAACTTTTCTGAAATCTCTTTTAATACGGATTTTGCTTCAGATAGAGATTGTTCAGCAGACTCGAGTTCATTTTCTTTCATTTTTTCTGGAGTATTTTCTTTCTTTTCTTTTTTCTTTTCTAGAATTTTTTGAGCATGCTCTAATGCTTTTTCTGCACGTTCTTTTTCTTTTTTCATTATTTCTACTTCCTTCCAAACATTAGAAAGTTGTTCAAATGGTCTAACAAATCCAATACGTAATTGTTCAACCAGTTTTTGTCTCAACTTTTCAATATTTTTTAACACTTCAGATGTATTATTTAAGGCTTCTTTTGATACAGGTGTCTCGATTTCGCTATATTCTTTTAACGCTTGAATTCCTTCCGTACTTTCTAAGCTGAGTTTTAATTCTGCTTCTAACATTTGACGATTTTCTTTAATTAAAGGTTCGATTGGTGATTGACCAATAAACATTTGAGTGGTAATAAGATTCATTTTTTGTTTAAATGTGGTAAAAAATCCCATGATTATTATTATTCCCCCTGAATTTCTTCAATCTTCATTTATTAATTTATTAATTTATGAGAGAGAAAAGTTAATGTAGGTTAAGAGAGATTATGCAAACTCGAATAAAATCATTTTGCTTTAGGATCACATTGTTGTATATCATTATTCAAAGTGTTGTAAAAGATCTTGAGCCGATTTAAGGAGTGCTTGGTTAATTGATTGTAAATGTTCTGAGAGTGAATGAATTGGAAGTCTGGGATCAAAAAATTCTATTTCTATAACTAGTTTTGCAGGTGTAGATCTTGCTACAACAGATTTAATTGCCTTAGTTGAAATTTTCGGAGAATACTGTGAATCAGATTTGGAAATAGTAGATTTTCTCTTTTTTGACTTTCTTGCTTTCTGTTTTTTTGGAATTTTCTTTTGCATTGAAGAATTATCAGAATAATTCAATAAATCTAACGGTTTTTCTTGATTCTTTACAGTTTTTTTTATTTTTTCTGTTGTTAAAGAAGTATTTTTATTATTATTAGATTCGCTTTCTAAAATTGATGAATCTGATGAATCTGATAAATCTGATAAATCTGATGAATTTGAGATTAGTTGATCAAAATCTAGAGAAATTTTATAATCTTTTTTTGCCATTACAGTATTTCCTCCTGTTTGCTTAGTGGCTTTTTGGCTCTTATTTTTGGATCTAGGTCAGATTCAGGCAATTTATCTTTAGATTTTAAAGAATCATGTTTTTTTTCTTTTTTCATTTGATTCTTATGGCCACGTGCTGTTTCTACTGCTTCAAGAAGATTTTCACGAGTAATTGAATTTTTCAAGAAAGTCATCAATGCTTGCGAGAAAAGATCTCCTACAGATTTAAAATTATCATTTTTTTCTACTAAAATCTCCAAAATTTCAGCTTGGTCTTTTGATAAATATAGCGGTAATATTGTTTCTTCTTCGGTGTGAATCATTTCTCCTTCTTTAATTCGTTGATATGATGTTAGTAACTCACTAATACTTGGTTGAGAAATTTCATCAAAAGTAGTCAGATTTGTGGAGAAAAAGCGAATAATTCGGTTATTTTCAGGGAAGAAAACTTTTTTTTCAAAAATAGGAAAGATTGCTTGTGAGTTTAAACAACGTTCAATAGCAGCTTGCGTGGCTCCACTGGTAAAATTATAATCATTTTTTGCAATTTTGGCGATTTCATTAAAAGCAATTGGTTTATTTGATGAATTGATAATCTCAAAAATAATTTTCTCCTTCTGATATGGATTCCTCGGTCCTCCCATCACTATCAATTAAAATTAAATACTGTATTCTTAAAAATACTGCTATTTTAAATAAATATCATTATGTAATAAATAACACTATTTAATTATAAATATCGTTATTTATCTTTTTTTAATTTTAAAAAATCAAATGATGAGAAAATGATTTTTATATAAAATAATCAAGATAGATTATGCAGATATTCTCGATTCTATAGACAATTTAATTTAAAATCTTTGAATTATAGAAAATGTTTATGATCTCTTTAGTATCAGAATCGTATCTGCATATTATTCAAATAAAACTTATTCACACTAACGATTAAAAAAATAAGAAAAGAAAAAAAACATGAAGTTTCACGATAATCTTTCTCCCTCATCTAGCACTCTGACATAATATCACTCATTTAGATGGTGAAGATTAATGTGAAAGGTCATGAAAAAAAATCAATTCTAATAATTTATTTCCCAATTGCCATTCCAGTTGGATCTAATTCCTTCAATAAAGCTACTTCTTCTTTTGTGGGTTCTGGAGTAATTGCATAATTTTCTGGAATAATTATTTCAAAACTTGAATTGGCATTGATTTCACTAACATCCACTCCTGGATGTAGAGATTCTAAATACATTCGCTTAGTGTCTGGTTGAAAACCATATACTCCATATTGTGTTATTACCTTGAGGGGCCCTCCATTAGCTGGTAATCCTGCAGCTTCACGGGCTCCAGGACCGGAAAGATATCCTGGGGAAGTGATAAATGTTACTTTATTAACGAAGTTGCGCTTTGTCTGTCGCATAATTATAAAGAATCCTTGGCTGAGCGATGCTACATCATTTCCACCACCTGAACCAGGTAATCTTACTTTAGGATTATTCCAATCTTCACCAATATAGGTAGTATTCAAGTTTCCATACATATCAATTTCAGCACCTCCTAAAAATCCATAGTCGGTCCAACCTGATTGAGAAAATGACATATTATCATGCATAACTGATACTGAAATGGCGCGATACCCTGTGCGTGAATCTCCAACTGAGATTGGAAGAGTTTTAACTTGTGGACCAATAGAACCTGCTTCAAAAATTAGTAACAAATTTGGTGCATGCGTTCGTTGGGCAAACATGGCAGCAATCATAGGCAATCCAGTTCCAACAAATACACTTTTTTCATCTTTCAAAAATTTTGCTGCAGTAATAGCCATTAAATGTGTTTTTGTATAATGAAATTCTGCCATTACTTTTTACCTCCTGCATTTAATTTCTTTTCTAACCAAGGCGCTTTAAGAGGTGCTTCATAACGTTCAAGTTTCTCCAAATATTTCATTTTTTCGATTCCACCACATTTTTCAAGATATTCTGTGAAATCTTTTACTCCAAACACGTATTTTTCCATCCATTGATTAGCCCCTTCTTCAGTTTTCGACATTTCTAACCATTCTCCTATAATTTCTTCATCAAAATAATATTTTCCTGGCATATTACAAGGATGAGAGCCGTATTCTACCTCTACTACTGCATCAACAAAGAAACCTGGAATTACAGTTTTCCATGGTTCTTTACGAATTTGTTCATTATCAATAATCTTTTCTGTAGTTATTACAAGTCTGCGCGCGGCACGGGCTAATTCAAAATCTTCAACAATATAACCATCATATTGACAATTTCCAAACTTATCACAACGCGGTACATGAATAAAAACAATATCTGGATTTGCAGAGGGTAGGAGACAAATTGGTTTTTTAGTCCAAGGATCTTCAACTACTTTTGCAGATGATTTACGTAAAGTATCTGAACCTAACATTGTTCGTGTTGGAATAAATGGTACTCCCATCATTCCGCCGAGAAAGCGCCATTGATGACCTGCGTTTGAGATTTCAGAAACTACTTTTACTTTACCTGATTCTACTGCATTCCGTCCGCATTTAGATAATCCACGAAGTTCATGTCCAAAACAATAAGCGACCTCGACTTGGCTTATAATTCCGCCACCAATCATTACATCAATATCATGCACTCCAGTTTTACCCAACATTGTTAAATTTCTGACTTTTTGGCGGATCATTTCATAAATTGCAGCCATACTAATTCTTATGTGGCCGAATCCTCCCATTGCAATTACATCGCCATCATGCACGAATTTTTTTACAGCATCATGGATGGACATTCTTTTATCTATCATGGCACGAGATTTTTTAGATACCCATTCACGTTGCTCATCAGGATCATGCCATCCAACTAATTTACCTTCGCCTTCGGCTAAAATTTTCATTTGAAACTCACCTTTATATGAAAAACAGATCAAGTATGAAGTTGGTGCATAATTTAAAAATCTTTAAGTGAAAAAGGGGGGAATAGATCAGTTTTTCCGAAAGCGGATTATCAAATTATCTGGAACAATCACTGGGTGTTCTAAATGTGGACATTGATCTATAATTTCATATGTTGCATATAGTTCAGTTATATATTCAACCAGAAATCCAGCATTAATTCCCATCATTAACCAAGATGAAAGCTTCAGATGATGATTAAATGTTGTAAATTTTGGAATATCTGGATAATTTCATATAATAGGAAAACCTATTCGCACAAAAGATAAGCAGCGAATATGTTTTTTTGGATTCATATTATGGATTCATAAATTGGTTAAATTATTTGAGAAGTCAAATCTTTAGGTAATTATATATTATAGACTTATACTAGGAGGAATTCAGCAATTAAACCGAAAATTGTTCTTATTGGAGCAGGTTCATTACAATTTGGATTGGGAACTGTGGGAAATATTCTTCATAGCTCAATTTTAGCAGGATGCACTATAACTCTTCATGATATAAACAAAGAGAATTTAGAATTAATCGAAAAAGCATGTCAATCAGCGATTACAAGTCTGCAATCCACTTGTAAACTTGAAGTTAGCACAGATCGAAAACAAGCATTGAAAGATGCAGATTTTATTATCTCATCTATTGAAGTAACTCCACGATTCGAATTATGGGATCAAGATTTATGGATTCCCCGTGAATTAGGGAATAAACAAATGATGGGAGAAAATGGAGGACCAGGAGGACTTTTTCATGCCTTACGTATTATTCCACCAATTTTGGATATATGTGATGATATTCAAAAAATTTGTCCAGAAGCTTGGGTAATTAATTTTTCAAACCCAATGAGCCGTATTTGTTTAGCTATTCATCGTAAATATCCCGATTTAAAAGTTGTAGGTCTCTGCCATGAAATCGCTTTTGTGAAAGAGCATATTCCAAAGATGTTAGAAACACCCTATGAAAATTTAGAATATAAAGCAGGAGGATTGAACCATTTCGGAGTTATCTTGGATATAAAGTACAAAGATTCTGGAAAGGATGCTTATCCTGATATTCGAGTCAAAGCAAAAGATTATTTTGAATCAATTCAAAAAGTGGATGGATTTGGTTTAGTTCAATTTATTTTAGAAACCTATGGATTTTTACCTTATACCACTGATTCTCACTATGGGGAATATATTCATTGGGCAGCAGATGTGGGAGAGTTTGATGGGGTACAGCGATTTCGTAATACTTATCGTGAAATCACATTAGCTGAAGGTAGACGAATTAGACGTTTAATAAAAAAGAATAAAGGTGCTCAACTAGTAAAACCTGATGAAGAGCGTGCTATTCCTATTATAGAAGGAATTTTAACAGATTCCCATCATCTAGAAGTTTCGGTTAACATTCCTAATGATGGAATCATTTCAAATCTTTCTTCAGATTTAGTGATTGAATGTCCTGGAATTGTTGATAAAGATGGAGTTCATGGAATTCCTCTTGGTGAATATCCAAAAGGATTAGCTGCATTATTAAGATATCAAGGTTCAGTTCAAGATTTGGTAGTTGAAGCTGCAATTCATAAATCTAAAGATCTAGCATATCAAGCTCTCTTGGCAGATCCAGGCGTGGACAATCCCGATCAAGCCCGAAAAATCTTGGATAAAATGTTAAGTGTACAACAACAATATCTTCATCTTCACTAACATAAATTATTAGAAAAAACAATTATTTTTTATTGATATTACGTATGTAGATTAGTGTAAATTAGTTCGAGAAAAAAGATTTTTTCTTATCTCAACTTTTTCATTCCCTATTAATTTATTGACAAATCAACATATTGGAAATATGTAAGCCAACGTATAAATATCAAATATTTTTTGTTTCTCTGCATATCTGTATTTATAGCGATGGTTCTTTATTATTCGTAGAAAAAAAATGCTCGGACAAATCCTTTTCTTCATTGTGGTTTTTGTTTGTTTTCTACATCTACTATACTTGATATGGGAAGATTATCGTGAAATTCCTGTAAGATTTAATCGATCTCAAGAAAAACCGTTAGTTAGTATTATTGTTCCCGCTTTAAATGAAGAAAAGAATCTTCCAAAATGCTTGAAAAGTTTACTTAATCTAAAATATCCAAATAAAGAAATCATTGTTGTTGATGGAGGTTCTACGGATAGAACATATGAAATTGCCAAAAGTTTTGGAGTAAAGGTATTAACATTTAAAAAATTACCTGAAAAATGGATAGGAAAATCATATGGATGTCATATAGGTTATCAAGCAGCAAAAGGAGATATTCTCCTTTTTACTGATGCTGATACCGTTCACTCTCCTAATTCTTTAGATTATACAGTCGCAAAATTACTCGGCCATGATGTTACACTTCTCTCTATGATTCCTTATCAACAAGCTGAAAAATGGTACGAATATTTGTCGGGATATTATTTCTTTTTGGCATGGTTAATTCGGGGATTAAAGAAAAACATCATAAATGAACAAAAAAAAGATTTTTTTGCTATTGGTCAGTATATGTTGTTTCAACGAGAAAAATACGAGCAAATTGGTGGTCATTTAGCAATTCATGAAAATGTTGTTGAAGATTTAGCTCTGGCCAAACTTGTAAAAGAACATCATCAACGTTTATATTATGTAGAGAATAAGAAATTAGTATATTGTCGAATGTATCCTGATGGATTTAAAAGTTTTTATGATGGATTTCGAAAATCCATTTGGACTGGAATGGAAATTGTTCCCGTTCAAAAAACAATAATGGCAATTCTTTGGATATTATTTGGCTTGCTTACTCCTGTGTTTTTGTTAAAATCTATTATGATGCAAAATGAATTCTCTTGGATTCCTTTTGGATTTTCTTACTTAATTTTTGTATTTGCACTGTATTATGATTGGCATTCAAATCGAAAAGACCATATTCTCGTTTATCTATTTTATCCCATAGGATTTTTAATTACAACAATAATTTTGATAACATCAGTTTATGATGGAGTATTAGGTCGACCAGTGAAATGGAAAGGAATCAGTTATCAATCAAAAAAAACAGTAATAAATCAAAATTCTATAATTAAAACAAGCGTTAATTCAAAGAATAAATCTGATTATAAGTTATCAAAAGAATTAAAAGAATTAAAAGAATCAAAAGAACTACAATTAGAAAAAAAATATAAACTAACAATAAATGCGCCCATTATTTCTCCAATAGAGTCACCATCACTTAGAATTCCAAATAATATTGAAAACAAACAGAGATTAGCATCTTTGGATTATTTACGCGGCATTGCAATTCTGTTGGTTGTAGGTTTTCATTCAATTGAGCGAGCACTACCTTCAGATTTCTGGGATCAATTTTTAACTTCAGCACCAAAATGGCAATTTTATCTATTTGGTCCTTTTCTATTACTTATGAGTTGGCGTGGTTTCTTCATTTTAATTTCTGCTACAGTATATATCTATTCGTTTGAGAAAAGGATGCGTACTTCAGGGAGTGCAGTGAGTTTTTTAAAAATAAATCTTTTAAAGGGAGTGGTTCTCTTTTTGTTTGGTTGCATTATTAATGTCTTTTTAGATCCCTATGCAGCAGTTGGATATTTTCTACAAACTGGGCAATGGCAACCTGAAAATTATATTATTCGGCTAAAATTTTCTGATGCCATTCAAATGATTGGATTAGGGCTTATTATTTATTCAATAATTCATTATTTTCTTGTAAAGAATCGTGGATTTGAAAAACCCATTCGCAACATTTTCATCTATTCGCTTCTAATATTCTTCATTGTAGGTTTTACTCCTGAAATGAATAAAATTTTATATTCACTTTATGGTGTTACACGGGATGAAATAATGGGAATGAGAACTGAATCTCTTCTTCAATTTTTAGAAGCTATGGCTTTAGCAAATATCGTTGGATATGCACAACCTCTCTTTCCCTATTTAGCCGTTACTTTTTTAGGATGTATTATAGGGATTATTTTAAGCCAAGATCAGTGGTCTAACAAAGCAAAACTGTCTAATCTTTACATTATGGGCATTATTATAATTATAATTGGTTTGCTGGATTGGATCATTTTAACAGGAATGGAACCAATGCAAACGTTTATGATTGCTCCAATGTGGTTTCTAATTGTTAATACTGGATTACAAACTTTTGTTATGGCTATTATTTTAAATGTACTTGACTATCCAAAATCCTTAGAAAAAAGAAGAATCAGGATTCGAAAAGTGCGTTATATACGGAGGGCAGGAATATTATCATTAACACTTTTTGCAGCCCAATTTTTAGATTTAATTCCTCGATTTTTATTATCACAAATAACCGGGCTTGATTTTGTTAATTATGGAAATATTAATACAATTTATCAAGGATTTTTGTTATTGGGTGTTGTGATTGCATTTTGGATTATTTTACTTCAGATCTGGGAAATGATAAAATTCTATGGAACATTTGATTGGTTGATGCTGTATATCACATCATCTTTAGCAAAGAAAAAAATAGATTGGCAAGATCCACTAAAAATCAATAAAAACTTATATGAGATAGAAAAAGTATAAAAAAGTATGAAAAATAGAAAAATAAGAGGAACGAGAGGAACGAGAGGAACGAGAGGAACGAGAGAAATATGAGAAATATGAGAAAATAGAGAAATATTGATTTTAAATGAAATGCCAAATTTAAATATAAAAAGTTCTAAAAAACTTTATTCTATTAATAATTTTGCCAAAATCATGCTCTAAAGGATAAATTTTATCTAAAATACGTTTATATTCTTCATCTATATAGCTTTTATCATGTTTGGAATAAAAAGAATATAAAAACCAGAAAATATTTACAGAAAAGGAACATTAATTTTTCAATTCTTTTAAATAAACAAATCTTTATATTATTATTAAGATAATGCCTCCAAAAGTCGATTATAGAGAAATTCTTAAAAAAACTGAGAGTAAATTTATAGATGAAATATTAAACATTCGTGGAATTAGTATTAAATTTTTGAAAGAAAAACCTTCAAATCGTTCTTTAACTTCAAATACAATTTGCATCTTTGATTCTTCGATCGTTTCAATTTGTATTAGTATAAAAAAAAGGATGAGTCCCTATTTAAGATCTGAAGAAAAGGAAAAAAAGGAAAAAGAAAAAGAAGAAAGATTGAATAAATTTATGGCCATCCTTTCGAAATTAAGCCATTTTCATAATTTACAATTTTTGAGATTAGCCAGATGCCATTTGCGATCAATTCCTTCAAGTATTTTTCAAATCAATTCTTTAAAATATCTTGATTTAAAATTTAATGAAATCAAACAACTACCTAGCAAAATAGAATTTTTAAAAAATCTTGAAATATTGGATCTCTCGAGAAATAAAATCAAGAATCTGCCTCAAACTATTGGAAACCTTCCAAATTTAAAAGAATTAAATCTATACAAAAATAATTTAACTGAAATTCCTAATGAAATTAGATATCTACAAAATTTAATTATACTGAATTTAGCTCAAAATCATATCAAAAAATTGCCATTAGAATTAAGTGCTATGGAAAATCTTGAAGAATTAAACTTTTGGCATAATGATATTACAGAACTTCCAGAATCAATTGGAAATTTAACTAATTTAAAAAATCTCAATTTAAGATATAATCATTTACAATATTTGCCTAAATCATTCCGAAATTTAAAAAATCTCATAAATCTCGAAGTTCACAATAACAATTGGATTAGTTTAGCTCCTTTACCTGAAAATCTTCTCCTTAATGGGAGTTTAAAGATTAATAAGGATTCGATGAAAAACTTTCCTCAATTTCATTGTTTTAAATATTTTAATTCAGGTGGTAGATACGATCCTGGATATTTTTATTCTACTCCTGAAAAGATTAGATTAGAAATAGAACAATATGACAATGAAAATCATGAAAAAAACAGATTGAATTCTCGAGATGAATTAGCTTCACGATATAGGCATTTCTATAGAAATTATCCCTTTTTTTATTATTTCAAAGAGCATATTGATGAAATAATTGATAGATTTGTGAAAAAAAAAGTAATATTGACAGATATCGAATTAAAACGAGCCACAATGGAAATGAAATATAATTTATTTATGAAAATAAAAAAAATGAAAGTATCTACAAAAGAAAAGAAAATTGAAGCTCAACGAAAAATAATACTTTCTTTATATAGAACAAAGAAAATAGATCCTAAACAATTAGAAATTATATTAAAAATCAATCAAAATCTAACTCACGCGTTATCTATCCTAAATGTTCCTGTTAATGACAGAAATGTTTTTTCTGTAAGAGCAGAGAATGTAATAATGCTTTGTATTGTTGAATCAAATCAACTTCATGAATTTCCTGAAGAAATATGTGATTTACATTATTTGGAAAAATTAATCATTAAAAATCAAGGAATTACTAAAATATCTCCAAAAATTATAAAATTAAAAAATTTAAAACTAGTGAATCTCTCGTATAATCAAATATATAGCTTTCCAAAAGAGATTCTAAGTTTTAAAGAACATGTCAAAGTGACTCTTAATGATTTTTTAAATTATGATCAAAATCATATTATCAATAGTGTTATTGAAAGAGATGAGGAATATATTTCATATGAATTATTCTCAAATTCAATATTAAGTTTCCACGAAATTATAACTTCATTGATTTTTATGTATGTGAAATCTAGAAAATTGTCTGAAAATGAAATACCTTATCCATTTTCAGAAATAGAGCTTAAGTTAATTGTCAAATTTGCTTCAAGTGATGATTTAAACTTTCTATTTGCCAATTTACAAAATGATGATCCTATTTTAAGACAAATTTACAGGCGTCTAACAATTAAAACTGCAAAAAATAATGAAATTATCTTATAAAAATCAATATATATTCACTAAATGAGAATTTTTGGAGTAAGGTAGCTTTATGGAAATCTTTAACCAAGCATTTTTGAATGAATATATATCGTTTATATTGAAAATTAATATGCATAGTAAACAGATGAATTGATATATTGAGAGAGATTTACGATTGGGAAATAAAATTAAAAAATTAACAAGATTCTCAAATTTTAAAATTCCTCATTTTGTGTGCGAATAAGTTTAATAATTTATTATTTATGCAAATTTCTTTCTATATAAATCGATTAGTGCTTAACTTCACAAATATCAATAGAATTAAAGTGAAAGTTGCCTAAATACAATGTATTTTGGAAAAATTCTCATAAGCTGAATATAAACGCTAGAATTTTGTTGGTAACTTTATGAAAGATGTAACTTCTCAAAATTTGAAGCAGTCTTCATATTCTCTGGCTTTAAGTAATTCATTACAAGCTTATCCTCCAAGAACTGCATTTCATTTATGGTTACATCAACATTTTCATATTCAAAATCCACATGAAAAATTTAATGTTCTTTCACATTTAATTAGTGGTTTTTTAGCGGTATTAGGGCTGATTGCACTGTTAATTGAAGCAAAACCTGGTGAAGGATACTTTTTAACTATTTGGATTTATGGAATTGGCTTAGTATTTGTGTTTTTTGCTAGTGGCTTATGGCATATGCATAAACGAAATGAAGAAGATTTTTCTCGGTGGACTTTAGTGGATGAAATCGCAATTTATGTCGCTATTGCAGCTGCTTTTACTCCAATTGCAGTTTTTTATTTAGAAGGGGCTTTACGTAAACTCACTATCGGATTTCAATGGGGAAGTGCCTTTATGGGAATTCTCTTTAAGATTAAATTTGCTGTAATAAAACGATGGAAAACAGCGATAATATATCTGATTATGGGATGGAGCGCGCTGATCCCAGTTCGATATGCCTTTTCTCAGATGAATTTATCTACAGTTATACTTTTATTCGGGTGTGGAATTTTTTCTAGTATTGGTGCAATTTTATTTGCAACGAAAAAACCTAAGCACTTCCATGAGATATTTCACGTTTTAGTCACTGTAGCTTTAGCATTTCATTATATCGTAGTATTTTCTTTCATTGCTAACTAATCTACACTGATTCAGATCTTTTTTTCAATTATATTTTAAGAATCATTGGAGAAAAGATATAAAAATATTTATCCAAAAAGGAAAAATATGGTTATATTTTAAGAAATAAAATATAACCTTTAACACTGGAAATAAAAAATCATTATGTGGTTATGAAGAATAAATGAAGGGTATTTTAATAAAGAAAGTTGGTGTATTTAAACAAAATTACTAATTTGAAATTGAAATCTCCATTAAAGCTGAATAATTGTTAACCTAAATTCTTCTTTTTTTTATTTTTTATATACATTATGGAATATTCTTTTCTTTCGGTATATTCCTGTGTGTTCTTCTCCATTTGTATCTAAAATGTCGATATCATATTGATTTTGTATGTTTTCGATAAATATGCTAATTCCTTGGCTGATTGATTGAAATTCGGCTGTAAAATCTTCAAAAGAGATTTCAGCTAATGCATCTATTTCAATATAAATATCTCCTTTATTCGCTGAAAAAGTCACTTCGGGTAAATCATAATTTAATTGAAGACACATTTCATATAATTTACATCGTAATTTAGGTTTTAATCTATTAACTTTTAGGACTAAGCATTTAACATGAATCCACTCTTCAACAGAATAAATTATTACATCAAAATTGTGTTTTTCTTCAAAACGATATGTGCAAATTAATGTGGGGAATTTATCTTCAGATTTATCTCCAATGTCTTGGTGTTTAAACGGGATTCCTAAATTGTCTAAATATTGTCCCATTTTTTCAAGATTCTTCTTTTCTTCATTATATCCCATTTTCTTATTTGTTTTAGTGCAAAATTAGATAAAAATTATTTGAGATCTGATTTTTCATCAATTATGGTTCCTGTTCAAAATTCAGATATTATCAAATTTTGGGTTATTGACAATCCTTCTGGAATATGTATATTTAACCAAACTTTTGCAAAAATTCCGAATGATATTAATTCTGATTTGACTGCAGGATATTTATTCGCTATTACAACACTTTCCCAAGAGATTGTTCAAGAAAATATTCGTTTTTTACAGTTAGAAAATTTAAGGTTTGTTTATGGTATTAGTTCACGATTAATTTTAATCTTGCTAACAAAAAATGAAATTTCATCATTTGAATCATCGCAGTTGTTAGATAAACTTCGTTCAAAATTTGGAGAGAAATATGCATTATTAATAGAGCATAATCAATTATTTGATATATCGAAATTTAGAGATTTCGCATTGGATGCAGAACGAATTTTAAATAGAGAAACCATTTATTTCAATATTTTAGACAAACGCTCCGAAAATGTCGAAGATTTCTTTAAAGATGCAACGAATGAATGGCAATCTATTCAAAATTCAATTAAAAATCAAGTGAAAAGAATTGGCAATTGGATAAAAAGAGATTCATTAACGATCTCTCGTAATATTCAAAATTCATTAATAGAAAATCGAGAAAAATCTAAAGAATCGAAAAAATTAGAACATGACAATCAAACACGTGGTGGATGGATTTAAATATTATTTCTCTTTTTTTTTTGATTGATTATTGGTCAAAATTGAAAATCGTATAAATTAAAGAGAAGTAAAACTATTTGATTTTCCAATGAATTCTCTCAAATCTTTTTCAAAATTAGGATGTTCTTCCAAATTATGGCTTGTATCTTTATAAATTTTCAAAATACTAGTTGGAATTTGGTCTGCCATTCTTTTTGCACTTTCTACTGTAAAGTAGTAATCTTTATCTCCGATAATAATTAAAATAGGCTTTTTAATTAATGCAAAATGATTTGAAGCATCGTGGTTCTCTTCTGCTTTAAATTCAATAAGAATATCAGTTGAAAAAGTCTTATTTTTTGGAATTTTTACAAAGAATGAAGTGAAATATAAAGCGAATTTTATCATTGCTTTTTTTATTTTAGAATTTGAGAAAATTTCTCCCATAATACTGAATGCTTTTGCTTTTTTCCCTTCGCTTAGATACTTTGAAAATCTCCTATCTAGTTCCAATCCATTTTCTGTTGGTTTGTTTGTTGCTCCTAAGATAATTAAATAATCAAATAAATTCGGATACATAGCAGCAAAATGTTGTGCTATTATCCCACCATAAGAATATCCAATAATTACATCAACTTTTTTATTAAATTCATTCTCAATTAATACTTCATAATCTTGTGCCATTAATTCTGTTGTATATCCTTCACTTAACCCGATTTTTCGGCTAAGCATAGTTATTGTATATTCTTCTTTAAATGGAAAGAATCCTTTAGCAAAGAAAGAAAACAGCATTCCTCTTGGTAGGATATCTCCAGGTCCTCCATAAAAAACAAGCATTTGCTTCCTTCCATTTCCGAAACGGATATAAGGAATATTATTCGATGAGATATTTTCAATATACGCTATTTTTGCCATAAATCATCATCTATTTCAATGCCATTTATATTTTTAATAACAAAAAAAAGAGTACTTTATCATATACGTTAAAAGATAGCATACTCATTAATATACCCATCCAGCGATTACGGCAATAATATTCATAACAATTGGAACTACATAGATGCCACCAATTGCGAGAAATCTCTTTTTTAGGTTTTTTATTTTTAGTATCAAAATACATGCAACATAGAAATGGAAGTATCCTATAAAAAAGATAAGCCAAATCCCAGTAAATGACCTATTCCAAAGAGAATATTCCCAAATAAGCAAACCACCAATATTTAGTAAAATTTCTACGAAAACACAGAATGCTGCCAAAATAATGGCATAAAACCATCGATTTGGAATTCTTAATATTTTCTTTTTCTCATCTTCTTCTAACATATATGCAAAAATAATTCCATTCAGTAAAAACATAAATATTATTTCTATATTCCAGCCAATAGTTACTCGTAATGCTGTTTCACCTGGAGTTGTCCAAAATGCACTCCGATTTGTAAATATTAGAATCCAACCATTCCAAGTTTCATTAAAAAAATCCATTCCAAATACAGTTAATCCACAAGCAATAATGTCCCAATTACCTGTGTTGCGCGCTTTTCTTATTTCAATTGCATAGATGTAAAAAATAATTGCTAAAAGGGGAATAATATACCATTTCATAGTGCTCCAATCACGTAATCCATCTAAAGCTTGTAATGTTGCTTCACTATAATCAAGAAACATGATTGTATATTGAGTGAATGTTATATATTAGGATGTCTTTTAGCAAGTTGAATTCTTATTTATTTATTTATTTTCATATTCACTAAACTTAATCGCACTATAATAAATGTTCTAGGAATATCAAGATTGCGTTTTGGATGGAAATTTGCAAATATACTATCTCTAAATTCAAGAAAATTGATTGAAAAATTTTCGAGTGTTGAAAATAAAATAGTATAGATTTTGTATTTTACTGAAAAATCTTAAAAAATCAAATGATAAATAATTATAGATGAGCTTTAGAAATTTCGAATCATCTATGGACAATAATAAAAATGTGAAAAAAATGGAGATTCTAAATTATGCTTTTTGAATTAAATAACCCAGAAGCTACCCAACAAGCATTAAATATTCTACGAAAGGGAGAAAATTTTCAATGGTATGTTATTTTCATGCTTGTAGTCGTTATGTATATATATTTTTCTGAAATTGGAAAGAAAAATTGGAAAATTATTGCATCTGGTCTGACTCTTTATGGAATTCATTGGTTTGTTGAGATTGTGAATGCTCTTATACAACATTTTTCAGGACATGCGTTGTGGACTGTTCCTACAGGGACTGCATTATTATTGCTAGTTGGAGTTGGTGTAGAGTTAAGTTTGATGTTTTCAATTGCAGGAATAGCAGTTGCTAAAATGTTACCAGAAGATCCTAAAGAAAAAATCTTGGGTATTCCAAATAGATTATTCTATGGATTATTCAACGCTGCTTTTGCTTCCATTTTGGAAATATTTTTGGTTATGACTCCGACGTTTGTCTGGGTATATCCTTGGTGGGGTGCGTTAACAGTATTTATCATAGTTTACATTCCTTTCTTTTGTGGTGCAACTTATGCTTATGATTGGAAACCAAAGACCCGTCGAATAGTGATTAGTTCAATTTGGGCAGTAGATGTAATAATGTTGTTAATTTTCATCCCAATTGGTTGGATATGAGTATTAATGCTCGTTATCAATTGGAATTCGTGCTTTCTATTTATATTTTTTTAATTTTTATCTTCAATCTTTGATTTTTGATTTTTGTGATAATTTTTTATTATTTATTGTTATTGAATTATCATTTTATTTCTTCTTATTATATATTGAAGTGTAATAATCTTAATATCTGAATTTCCAAATCCGTAAGTTAAAATTTTTTGAAGTTGTTTTTTGAAATATGGTAAGCGGAATCATCTTCGATATTAAAAAATTCGCGATTCATGATGGACCTGGTATTAGAACAACAGTATTCCTTAAAGGTTGTCCGCTAAAATGTTGGTGGTGTCATAATCCAGAGAGTCAGAATCCTTCTCCCCAAAATTTTATCTCAGGAATGAAAGCAAATGAAATAATTGGGCGTATTATTTCTGTTGAAGAGATTTTTGAAGAGGTTGAAAAAGATAGAATTTATTATGATGAATCTGAAGGTGGAGTGACTTTTTCTGGAGGAGAACCATTTATGCAGCCAAAATTTCTAGCAGCTTTACTTTCACAAGCTAAACAACTAGATATTAACACAGCAGTAGATACATCTGGCTATGTACCATGGAAATTAATTAAATCAATGTTACCAGATATTGATTTTTTATTATACGATTTGAAATTAATTGATTCCAAATTACATTATCAATATGTTGGCATTCAAAATTCTGAAATCTTAGAAAATCTAAGGAATATTCTTCACTTAATAGATTATAAACAAATTATTAATATTCGGATTCCAATTATTCCTACCATAACAGATACAAGTGAAAATCTTAATGAGATAAGAGATTTTCTAGTTAAGAATAATTTCTCAGGAAAAATAAATCTTCTACCTTATAATTCAATTGGGGCAAGAAAATATAGAGATTTAGGTGTAGATTATAAATTATCTCACATTCAATCACCTTCTATAGAAAGAATGAAAGAAATCCGCGATTTTTTTTTAGAAGTATTCACTCAATGTGTTATTGGAGGTTAAAATAATAATGAAAGATCGAATCCGAAAACTTCGTGAACAAAGCATTAGCTTAAAACCAGAACTTTCAATTGAGCGCGCTAAATTACTCACTGAATTTTATTCATCTGATATCGCCCAGCAATTTTCAGCCCCTATGGTTCGAGCACTTGCATTTAAATATCTACTAGAGCATAAAAAAATTTGTATTAACGAAGGGGAATTAATAATAGGAGAACGAGGTCCTGTTCCAGGTGCTACCCCTACATATCCTGAAATTTGTTGCCATACATTAAAAGATCTTGAAATATTAAATTTAAGAAAGAAGATTTCTTTTAAAGTTTCAGATCAAACTCGCAAGATTACTGAAGAGTTAATTCTTCCATTTTGGAAAGGAAAAAGTATTAGAGATAGAATTTTTAAAGCTGTAGAAAAAGAATGGATCGATGCTTATGAAGCAGGAATTTTTACTGAATTTATGGAACAAAGAGCACCTGGCCATACAGTGGCAGGAAAACAAGTATTTCAAAAAGGATTGCGAGATTTTCAAAAAGAAATTCAAGATTCAATAAACAATTTGGATTTTTTTAATGATCCAGATGCATTTTCAAAGCGTGAGCAATTAAAGGCTATGTATCTCTCTGCTGATGCTCTTATTTCTTATGCTAAGCGACATGCAGAATTGGCACGAAGTTTAGCATTACAAACACAAGACCCTCAACGAAAACACGAACTTGAGAAAATTGCTCAAATATGTGATTACGTCCCTGCTAATGCACCACGGACCTTTTGGGAAGCCTTGCAACATTACTGGTTTATTCATTTGGGTGTTATTATTGAATTAAATACTTGGGATTCCTTTAATCCAGGGCGATTAGATCAAAATTTATTACCTTTTTACCTAAAAGAAAAATCTGAGGGAACGTGGGATGAAGAATTTGCTCGTGAATTATTACAAGCGTTTTGGATCAAATTTAATAATCAACCCGCTCCTCCTAAAGTTGGAGTAACTGCTGAAGAAAGTAATACATACACAGATTTCTGCAATATAAATGTAGGCGGTTTAAAAGCTGATGGATCTGATGGAGTAAATAAGATTTCTTACATGCTATTAGATACTATAGAAGAAATGCGAATTTTACAACCAAGTTCCAATGTGCAAATAAGTAAAAAAACACCTGATCGATTTTTAAAACGCGCCTTAAAAATTATTAAATCAGGATTCGGTCAACCATCTGTATTTAATTGTGATGCCATTATTCAAGAATTAGTCCGACAAGGTAAAAATCTTGTCGATGCCCGTTTATCTGGAGCAAGCGGATGTGTTGAAGTTGGTGCATTCGGTAAAGAAGCTTATATTTTAACTGGATATTTTAATTTGGTAAAAATTCTTGAAATTACACTGCATAATGGATTTGATCCCCGAACTCAAAAACAAATCGGTCTAAAAACTGGAGAATTATCTGAGTTTAAATCTTTTAATGATTTATTTTTAGCGTATCAAAAACAGTTGAAATATTTTATAGATATAAAAATAAAAGGAAATCAAATTATTGAACAAATTTGGGCAACACAATTACCTGCAGTATTTTTATCAATAATAATAGATGATTGTATTAAAAATGGGAAAGATTATAATGCAGGGGGTGCTAAATACAATAGCTCATATATTCAAATTGTTGGAATTGGTTCAATATCTGATTCATTAGCTGCTTTGAAATATCATGTTTTTGATAATCAAAATATAACTCTTTCTGAATTCGTAAGAATTTTGGATTCCAATTTTACAAGATCGGAAGAATTTCGTCAAAAATTAATCCAAGAGACACCAAAATATGGAAATGATGATGATTATGTTGATTCACTGGCTCAACGCGTATTTGAAGTTGTTTTTTCTTTAGTAGACGGAAGACCTACTTCAAAAAGTGGTTTCTATCGGATTAATTTACTCCCTACTACAGTACACGTATATTTCGGTAGTGTTATAGGTGCAACACCTGATGGAAGGGAAGCAATGATGCCTCTTTCTGAAGGAATATCTCCTGTTCAAGGTGCAGATATTCATGGACCTACTGCAGTAATCAAATCTGCAGCAAAATTGGATCATTTACGCACTGGAGGAACATTATTAAATCAGAAATTTAGTCCTGCTTTATTTAATGATGACACTGGAATTAATAAAATTTTACATTTAATTCGCGCTTATTTCAAAATGGATGGCCATCATATTCAATTTAATGTCGTTGATGCAAAAACTCTGCGTGCGGCCCAAGAGAATCCTGAAAAATATCGAAATTTAATTGTACGTGTAGCAGGCTATAGTGATTATTTTATTAACTTAGGGTCAAAATTGCAAGATGAAATAATTCGACGAACTGAGCATCAATCTTTTTGATATTCAAAAAAGGATACTTTCTATAATACTTGCTTGGATATTGATTTTGAGTAATTCACATATTTTGCAAAATGAAATCTAATTGATTCCACTTGTTTAAAATAAAATCTGGGGTTTTTAGCTTATCTATATTTTTCCCTTGTTTATTTTTTTCGTTTTCTTTCTTTCCTTTCTTTACTTTCCTTTCTTTACTTTCTTTTTGATTTTTGTTTTTGAAATTTGAGATTTTAAAAATATCTTTCTGATTTACATTAGTGTATTGAATTAATCCACTCCACCAACCCCTTAGATTTGCCCCTAATATGTCTGTATCAATTCGATCACCAATATGAAATAACTCTTCAGGCTTATACTGAGTTAAGGATTCTGCTATTTGAAATGGTTTTGGATGAGGTTTATAATGCCCTATTTCATCAGAAAAAAAGCAATGGGAGAAATACTGATTGATTTTCTTGCGTTTAAATAATTCTCTCATAACATGTCCATATGTAAATCCTGTATCACTAATGAGAATTAATTCATATTTTTGCGAAAGTAAAGGTAGAAGATTGATAATTTCAGGATAAAACTCAGGAGGATCATCCAGAAATACTTGATTAAATGCTTGAATCAAATTTTCCATTTCTTTTTCAGAAATAGATAGATTAAAGGATTGGAAAAAATTCTTAAAGCGATATTGGTATGGAACGTGTTTATAAGCATTTTGTTCAGTTAAAAATTCCACATATCCTCCAGCTTTTTCGATATATTGGTTTTTTATCAGTGTTTTTGATACAATAATTCCTTTTTCTTCTAAAAAATGGCGTAAAATCTCAGTACGAGCTTCAAATTGAAAATGATCTTTAATTATTGTTTCCCATAAATCAAATGATATACATTTTATCATTGATTGCAATAAGCTACAATTAGAAAAAAAATAATCCAAATTGTGAAAAAATAAAGAAATAATAAAAAGCATAGAAGAATCAAAAAACAATAAAATGCAGTAAAATGCAATAGATTGTAGCAAAAAACAGTGAAAATAGTGAAAAAAGTGAAAATAGTAAAAAAAGTGAAAATAGTAAAAATAGTAAAAATAGTAAATATAGTAAATTTAGTAAAAATCAATATTAAATAAATAGAGATAGAAAATGCAAATTTAGCTTTTATCTTTTGAATTTTTATTCAAAAAAAAGTGATATAAACAAAATAAGCAAAAAATTTATGTCACAAAAGGCGCGTAATTAAATCTATTAATAATATAATAATTTTGAGCATTATGAAAAAAAGTGATAATCATATTGAATCAATAAATGAAAAATCTACTAAAAAATCAGATGTAAAACCAACTGAAATACTGGACTGTATTGGTGTTTTTTGCCCAGAACCACTTTTTCAAACTCGATCTAAAATCGATAATTTAAATTGTGGTGATATTTTAGAAGTACTTGCAGATGATCCTGCTTCTAAAGAAGATTTAACTCGGTTTTGCAAACGTACTGGTCATATATTGCTCAAAGTTGAAGAAAATGCCGGTGAATTTCGATTTTTAATTCAAAAAAAATAATTAAAAAATTTTTCAGATGAAAATAATGAATGAAAAAAAAGAATATCTACTCTATGTTCAAACAAGTGATAATCCAGAACGACAATATTCTCCACTAATATTAGCTCAATCTGCGAAAGCTATGGATATTGATGCGAAAGTATATTATTTAGGGCAAGGATTAAGGGTTTTGTTACCTGAGACTGCTAAGAAAATCCAATTGGGAAAATTTCCTAATCTTTTTGATACATTAATTAAAACCAATAAGATGGGTATTCCGATTTATGTATGTGAAGCTTCAAAACAAATGTTAGGTTGGGAATCCATAGAATTACCTTCTTTTTTGCAAATTGTAGGTGCAGCTACTTTAAATGATTTAGTATATGATGCCAAGGGAACAATGTGGTTCTAATTTTCATAATATTAAGATTATTAAGCACCAAATTAAAGGAGATCAAAAAATGATAACTCAAAATTCTCAAAATTCTCAAAGTTCTCAAAGTTCTCAAAATTCTAAGAATAGAGATGAACCTCAAAAGCATCAAATAATTAATTTAGATTACCAATCAAGCAAACCTGTTGATGAACGTGTTATTAAACACATGCTTCCTTATTTTAACCAAATCTACGGCAATCCTTCTTCTTTACATACAATAGGTGATGAAGCGGAAGATGCTATGGCTAAAGCTCGCGAACAAATTGCAGATTTTCTTTCAGTTTTACCTGAAGAAATTTATTTTACTTCTGGTGCAACTGAATCGATAAATTTAGCACTTTTTGGATATGCAATTCGTAATCGTAGAAAAGGTAATCATATAATAATATCAGAAGTAGAACATATCTCACAACACAATCTTGCAAAATATTTGGAGAAAAATGGATTTGTTGTATCAAAAGTTCCCGTAGATCAATACGGAAAAATTCGGATAGATAAACTAAAAAAACGAATAACAGAAAAAACAATTCTAATCTCTGTACAGTACGCCAATAATGAAATTGGAACAATTCAACCAGTTCAAGAGGTAGGGGAGATAGCTGCCGAAATGGGAATTGCATTTCATTCTGATGCAGTTGCTGCTCAAAGCCAAATTACATTAAACCCAAAACAACATCATATTAACCTAATGTCCATTAGTAGTAATGATTTTTATGGACCTAAAGGAATTGGAGTGTTATATCTTCAGAAAGGATATAGAGTATCTCCGTTGTTGATTGGAGGAGGACAAGAAAAGGGAATTAGATCAGGAACTGAAAATGTCGCGGGTATTGTTGGAATGGCTTATGCAACTAAATTATTAAAAGAACATCAAACTGAAGAAGTTGAAAGATATATGCATTTTCAAAAGAAACTGCAAAAAGAAATACTTGAATCAGTTCCTCATTCATATCTTAATGGTCACCCTAAAGATCGATTACCTAATAATTCACATTTCCGATTTGATGGTATAGAAGGTGAATCCATTTTGCTAATGTTTAAAGAACATAATATCGCTGTTTCAACAGGTTCTGCTTGTAGCTCAAAGACATTAGAACCTTCTCACACGTTAATTTCTACTGGTTTATTACATGAAGAAGCACATGGTTCATTAGAAATTACCACAGGTAGATTTACAAAAGATTTTCATATTTCAAAAGCAGTGGAATTAACACCTAAAATTGTTGAGCACCTTCGTGCCCTATCTCCACTGTATTCAAAAACAAAGGTGATATAATGAAATCAACAAAGTATTCAGAAAAAGTTTTAGAACATTTCCGAAATCCTCAGAATGTAGGTACTCTTTCTGGTGAAAATGTTGCCTTAGGAAGGGTTGGCAATCCTACTTGTGGTGATATTATGGAGATGTACATAAAAGTCGAAGATAATATCATTAAAGATATTAAATTTCAAACATTTGGATGTGGTTCAGCTGTAGCTACAAGTTCAATGACAACATTAATGGTTAAAGGTATGACATTAGATGAAGCCTTGAAAGTGACTCGCAATGATGTTGCTGAAGAACTGGATGGTTTACCACCTATAAAAATGCATTGTAGTAATTTAGCTGCAGATGCACTACATGAAGCAATTAAGAATTATAAGGCTGGAATATTAATCGAGCAACCTGAATCTATTGAAAAACCGATAGAAAATAAATCTATTTTGGGAGAATTAGAATACCTTGGAAAAGGTGTTTATTATTCAATTACTAATAAGGAATATTTCAAAGACCAACGTGTTTTAATTAGATTTAATGGTGATGAAAGTATTCGTGCTGCTTTAGAATTAACAAAAATTACTAATCGAGTGATAATTTCAACATCTTCCACTAAAATTCACACAAATGACCAAGAATTAAAAACCCAATTACGAAATTCAAACGTAAAAATCCTAACTGAAGCAAAAATTCTAGCTGTTATGGGAGATGATGAAGTTGAAAAAGTTCGAATGTTGGATTTGGATGAAGATAGTGAATATGATCTTTTTGTTGATCGATTAGTTTTATTAAATACTGTTTCTATTCCACCTGTGTGTGAAGATATTTAAAATTAATAATGAATTTTTTTTTTACTTTTTACTTTTTATCTAAATAGAAATAATTTAAAAGATCAAGAGATTTGTTGATTAATATAAACTTATTCGCACTAATTTACACACGTAATTAACCTCTTTACTTAATATTAAGTTAAAAGAAACATAGTAATATTTTATTTGCCAAAATTTTTTAGGGTAGTGCGTTGAACTTATTCTACAAGCAAAACATTTGAAATGATTTATAATTTGTCCAATCAATTTATCAGAATGTTTTGCATTTATTGGAGTTGAATTAAACCTATGAATATTTTGAAGTTAATAAAAGGTATCGTTAAAGGCATCGCTGTTATTATTTCAGTGGCATTTCTTATTAATGCTTTAACAGGACTAACAACAGTTGTAGATATGATGGATAATCAAGGCGTGCAAGTTAACGATATTAATCCAGGGGATTTTAGAATAAAATTTGATGATCTTCATATTGAAATCGGGCTTACAATTAATAATTCTGGAATTTATCCATTAGAAGGTGTAAAATTGGGAATGCGCGCAGAATTAAAATCAAATATTTCAGATCAATGGTATGAAATAATAGATACTGACAGTACAAAATTAAATGCTTCCATTCCAGCTGAGGGAGAAAAGATATATCCAAATCAAGTGCGATCTATAGTATTAAATGCTAGTCTTCCTGATTTTACTAGTGATCCAACGCAAATTGCAACAATACTAGGAATAAGTGATCCAAATTGGGATTTAGCAGATCTTTTAAACACATCTTTTGAAATCCGTGTATTTCTAAGTTTTGATGTTGCTTATGCGTATAAACAATATAATTTACACATAGGGATTTTATTAAATTCAGCAGATTTGGAGGTCGGATTCTAGTGAAATTGGTTTTTCGAATTATTTTAGCAATTTTATCTGCAGCTGCTGGATACTTCTTTTATATTATTGTTCCAGAGTACATTTTCGATTTAATTGACAGAGGTCAAGAATATTTAACATTCATTGACATCAGCATTGGAAATTATGATCAATTACTTTTCTATATAAAAAGCACTGGTTATATAATATTAGGTGTTGCATTTGCATATAATGTTGCTGCA
The DNA here is from genome assembly GCF_054039255.1 of Candidatus Harpocratesius sp. Lineage (NCBI taxonomy): Archaea > Promethearchaeati > Promethearchaeota > Promethearchaeia > Promethearchaeales > Promethearchaeaceae > Candidatus Harpocratesius > Candidatus Harpocratesius sp. Next base: position 78,434 of record NZ_JBPLBG010000029.1, on the reverse strand, counting down.
GATAAAACTAAAATTAAAGCAATTTGGCGATTATGTCGATTGTTTCTAAAAATAGTATTTTGGGGATTGTTCCTATTTTTAGATTTTAACACAATTGATCTTTCAGCAAGTATATTATCTGATTCTTCTTTAGCTGTAAATATTGATATCGAAAAATTATTCTATTTTACAATGGGAGGAGTAATTTTTGATATAATAATTACTATACTAGACTTTTTAATTGCATTTATTCCAGAAAAACCAAAGGAGGTAAAATAATATGTCATGGATAGATGAAATACTAAATTTTTTAGCTCCAATTACACCATATGTTAAATGGTTAATTTTGTTTATTACCCCAATATATATCTCGCTTGGGGAAATATTTGCAAAATTAGCTCTTGCTTTTATCGAAATATTACCCAGTGATTCGTATATAATGTCTTATATAATTGCGGGAATTTTTGTAGTATTGGGTATCATATTTGGAATTATTTCTGAAAAAAATCAGAAAGAAAAAACAGAAGCTGGATTAGTTGAAAATACGTACACAGATTCATATACTTCTGCCGTAGATGTAGAAGATACAGATGAATCAGAACCAAATGCTGGCCAAAGCACATATTTTGGTGAAAATTGATTATTATATCTTAATAATTATGAATTTTTACTTTTTTCTCTTTTTTTTTGTTGCAAGAATTTCAGTAATTTACGATCATTTTATTACGTAGTATGAATTCAGTAAAAGTTGGAATTCTTTCTCTTCAAAAATCATGTATATAATAAACTATATTTCTTTCATATACATATGACCGAAGAAATACCTTTTTCTAATCTTCAATCTAGTGTATCTTTCAATAAAAAGAGAATATTTCTGAATTTGTCTTCCTTTCAAATGTTGGCAATGTTTCGCCGGGGTTTATTCTACACATTTTTATCTATTTACATGCGATATTACCTCACATTGAGCGTAACAGCAACTACATTATATGCCTCAATTCCAATGGTACTAAGTTCTATATTTCAAATGTTTGTATGGGGAAAATTATCAGATCGGCTGCAACGTCGACGAACATTCATAATTCTAGGAGAAATAATAGCAGGAATATTACTTTTGTTTACTTATTGGATACATGCAGGTGTTTCAGATTTAAAACTAGCAGGATATATAATAATAATTGGGTTGTCGATTATTGAAATTTTTTGGTCAATGTCAAATATTAGTTGGAGTGCTTTAGTTAGTGATTTATATCCTTCAAAGGAGAGAAGTCGTATAATGGCTCAATTAACCAGCATTGGTGGAATAGGAAGGATAATTGGGATTTTTTTAGGAGGAATGCTTTATGATGGTTTTTTTTCTCAGAAATTTTACGAAGGATGGGGATTTAGAGAAGGTGCTTTATTCTATATTGCTTCAATAGTAATGTTTCTTTCAGTAATTCCAATGTTTTTTGTTCCTGAAGGAGGAATTAATACATTAAAACAATCTGAATCGTATTTAAAACATCATACAAATAATTCTAAAAAAATCAAAGAGGAATTATCAGAAAATCAATTAACCAATGAAAAAGACTCTTCATATTTTCTCAAGATTTTTATTATTTTCATTATCTCTTTAGTATTCATAAATTTTGGGCGAAATTCAACTGCCACAATATATTCTCAATATCTCAAACTTCCTGATCTTTTTTCCCAAAATATCGGAAGTGAAATGATTTCATATATTGCAAATGTACGTTCATTTGCTACAATAATAATGGGTATGCTTGTTGGAATTCTAAAGCGAAAGTTAGGTATTTCTAAATTACTTCTTTTAGGAATTATTCTGGCGATTGTATTTTTGGGATTGACAACATTTGCTTCTCTTCAGTTAATTTTTATTGGTAGCCTTTTTGCAGGAATTTCTGAAGTAATTATTATGGCTTCTACTTATGAATATGCTGCAGCTTTGATTCCAGAAGAAAAGCGAGCAAAGTTGTTTGGGATTTACAATGCCACTTTTTTCCTCTCTTGGGGATTAGCTGGAACATTGATTATTGGTCCTGTTGTTGATGCTATGATTTCAATTGGACATTCACAAATTTATTCTTATAAAATGGCTTTTTACTTATCAATGATTATTACAGCGATAGGATTTGGAATATTTCTAGGATTATCGTTATATCGAAAAAAAGAAGAAAAGAAAAGTTGAATATTCCTTAAAAAACTTATTCGCACCTAAAAATTTAGTGTTGAATTTAAAAAAAATTGTAAAATCTCTTTTTATTTTTTAATTTTTTTTTATTTCAAGGCATCGTTCTGATTTTCATTATGATTTGTTGCTTTTATTGGTTTTACATCTTTTGATTTAATCAATTCGTTCAAGATTTCAGGATCAGTTGATGGACTATGAATAATCCGAGCAAGAACTTCTGCAGGTGTAGATGTGGTGCTTGGTTTATGAGTTTCTTTTGTTTTTGTTTCCTTTATATCCTTTGTTTTCTTTGAATCTTTTTGTTCTGGTCTTGTTTTATTCTTTTCATCGGATGCAGTAACAAATTTATTTTTCTTAGGAGGAATTAATTGTGTTTTTGTTCGTTTATCACTTTCGGTAATTGCTTTCTCAATTATTGAATTTTTAATACCAAGAATGGGTGTGATTGCATTAATATATGCAGTTTGAAAGAGATCTCTTCGAGTTCTAAATTGTGCATTAACACTTTTACCTTTACGAATGCCTTTTCGAACTGAATGGAGTTTACGAATTATTTTTGGATATTTTAAGTATTTTTGATATGCAACTAAATATGAAGCAAGAATCGCTAAAGTACCTAAGAATAAATATCCTGTCCATGTAGGTAATCCTGAGCTATCATGTTGAATAAATGTAACAGTTATAATAAATTGTTCAAACTGATAATCTGGACCATTATAGACCGTAATAAAAATCGGATAAACTCCTTCTGGTATATTCCGAGAATCTTTTTCTTGAAAATCAATTGCATAAACTCCAGGGGAAATTTCTTGCATTTCTCCCTGTCCAAATTCCCAAGAATAAGTAACACGGCAATTTTCAATAACACCCCCAAAATCAGTATTTTCAATGCTAATATTTAAATTAAAGGAACTTCCTGGTGATACAGTGATTGAATTGTTTGCTAGTGGTGTTGATATTTTTGTTTGAATGGGTTGAATTATTAAGCGAAAAGTATATACTCTATCTTCATAATATGGTTTTTCAGCAAAAATTGAGATAACAAATGCTCCCAATCCAAGATATGTAGAATTTATTTGAAATTCTGTAGTTGAATTCTCCAGATTTTCTTGTTTATATGCATTACTGGAAATTCCAATAAGATTGAAATTCATTTTTTCTATAGTTGCATTGGTGATACAATCTATTGCATTTACAGAAATTTCAATTGTCCCAGTTATTGGAATTGAAATTTCATCAGACTGCATAATATTCCAATTTTGATTATTCAAAGAAAAATTAATATCTGCCTCTCTGGGTGTGATTTCTAATTCAATTACCCGAGATACATAATTATAATTTTCTTTTTCAATGATTAAAGTAATATAGTGTATTCCAATATCCATGGTAGAAGTATTTATTAAAATTTCATGCTTAAATCCAGTTTTATCTGTAGTATAAATAGAAGAGTTAGATAATCCTGCTAGAGAATAATTAGAACTTTCCACATATTCTGAAGAATTCTGATCAAAAAGATAAAATGAAATATTAAGTGTATTTTGTATAGGAACAGATATTTGGGGAGAAATTGTTGCATTCTTTCCATTTAAGAATAAAAATAATTGGATATCACGGGGTGTTATTTCTATTTGTATTTTTTTAAAACCTGTCTGATAATTATCTTGAGAGATATATAAAGATAAGACATGAACACCAATACCTAAAGTAGAAGAATTCAGGATAAATTGGTATTCATTTAAATTTTGGGTGAAAATATAGTCATTTTCATTTAACTCTGAACTCAAAAGCAATCCTTCGCTATTATTTATACTTTTAGTTGTATTTTCATCTTGATATGTTGATGTAATATTAATTTTAGTACCATACATTAATGAAATTAAAGGAGTATTATTCACATTGAACCCATTTATCCACACATTGAATAATGTTGGTCGCCCTTCAATATAAATCTCAATTACTAAGTTTTTACTTAAATACAATCCTTGACCGAGAACTGTAATATCCATGTAGTATTTCTGACCTGAATACGTATTTGTTGTATTGAAATGAATCGAATAGATACCTCCATCATCATCAGTTATATTAACACTGGACAATGAACCAAGCCAATCAATCTGAAAATTTGCTTCTGGAATTCCTGTTTTGCTTGCTAATTCTGTATAATTTAACTGTATGGTAATTGAAGAATTCCAAGGAACGTTAATGGAGTAAGCATTTACTGGTTCTAAACGAGTTGCAATCGGAGTTTCTTGATGAATGACAGTATAAGTTACATTAAGAAAAACCTCATCAATAATTAATGTTATATTTTCTGAAAGTTCAAATGTATCAGCTAAATATAATTCAATTTCTATTGAGACATTTTGATCCACTTCTGTCAATAAAGATGAAACATCAAATCCAGCACCTCCTTTAACATGTTGTGGAGATGTTGAAGTATTTATCAATTTGATAACTTCAGTATGTAGATAATGATTTAAATAGACCCGAATCTCGCTATTTTGAGAAGAGCTAGACCATAGTTTATTAGTGAAATAAGTAAAATCCAAGGTCGCATTATTAATAATTATTTGATCACCAGGATACAAAGATGAATTAATCATTTTTCCTGTTTGAGACCAACTAACTGAAGAAAATTCATCAATACGTTTTGTATATGAAAAATTTATTGAGAAAGTTTTGATTCGGAGCATATTCCAATAATCATAATCTGTTGCGGCATTATCTTCACATTTTATATCCATTCCAATAATGACAGTAAAATTATGAGAATCAACAGCTAACACTTGACTAATATAAAATTTCATATTTATTTCTGAAACAGCTTCTAAAAATGTATCTGCTAAAGTGAGAATGGAAGGAGAATTTTGTCCTAATGTAGTTGTTTTATATGATGCAATTGTATATATATTGGATTGATAAAGATCAGCCACTCTTATATAAAATTCCACGTAATCATAGGTTACATGTTGAGATACTAGCTGGTTATTCTCTCCTGCAATTTCACCATCATCAGCTGGAGTATCAATATTAATATCTACAGATGCGTTAATGATTCCTTGTACTGAGGCAGAAGTAATTGTGTAATCTGTCATATTCTCTGGAATGCTAAAGTTATGAACCCATTGAATGCTCGGAGTTTGTACTGCTGTCTCTCTCCAGCTGTGATTTGCCCATAGTCCAAAGGAATCGATTCCGTAAGAGGGACTAGGATCATTCCATGGCCATTCTGGGTAGGCTGGAAATTCAGGATTTTGTTGGGCTGTCCAATCAGATGAATTTATAGGATCTGCAATATAGGTGAATTGCCTTTCTTCTCCAATAACTTTAAAATTAGCATTATTTCCACTTAAATTATAATCTGTATCATTTAAATCTCCTTGTTTTGCTCCAATCCAAGGTGAATCTATCCCTACAAATCCAAAAGTTGGATCACGAATTAATTGTTGAGTAAAAATAGTCTGATTTTCAATTATTGAATCACCTTGCTTAATTGGATAGAAAATGGGTGTTGAACCCTCTCTTTCTTCGAATAATTTTAAAAAAGTCGGCAAAAAGATTGAAGCAATTAAAATTGATATAATAAATATTGTATTTTTGCTATTTCTTAATTTCATTATTTTCACTCCTTAATTTAATGTCCGCTTACGCCAGTTTTCAAGGCGTTTAAAGATAATTTTCCTTCGAAATGCATCAATTTGCGTTTGAAGTTGAAGATCTTTAGACCAGTTTGTTATTTCAGAAATCAACCGAGTAAATTTAGTTTTTCCTTCATAAAGTTTGATCAATAGTTCAAATTCATTCACTAAATTTTCTGCATTGGTCTTTGGTAAAATATTTTTAATAAAATCGATTTTTTCGATAATTTTTTTATATTCTGGAGAAGATTCTGTTCGTACAAATGTTGCGTTTGTATTTATTTCATTTTCTCCGTTTTTCATTATATTTTTTTTAATTTCTTCTTTTTTTACATTAATCCCTCTCTTTACAGAGTCAATTTGTTTATTTAATTGTGATATTCTTTCAGATGGTTTTACAAGTGATATTTTCGATTTGTTTCTGTGAATAATTTCATTTTTAGGAAGAGCTACTTTTTTGGGTAAAGAAACCTTTCGAAGACTAATTTTTTTTTCAAGATTTGTTGCTTTATCTTGATAAGTTGAATTTGTTGAAATTACAGATGTTTTAGGTTTTATGATTTTGTTGTGTTCTATTTGATTCTTATTTTTTTCTGTGTTATGTTCTAAACTTGCTATGTTTTGGTGTTTTAAGAAAGAAGATGTCTCAAATTTTACTGAAATTCCTTTTAGTGGTGTAGGTTTGATTGGTTTTTTTATTTTTGATGTCGATTTTGCTTTTATTCCAGTAAACTGTGTTGAAGTAATACTATTCACTTTATTATTATGATTGATTGCACTTTGATTATTTCGAATGTCTATTTTTCGGATTATTGAAGGAGTATTTACTTTAAATCCTTCTGATAATTCTTTATGGGCACTAATCCAAGCATCTTCTAAGATAGGAACGAAGATCTTAATATGTTCTTCCAAAACACTGCCCACAGCAGCAACCTCCAATGCACTTGTTTCTATATTGTTATGAATTGAGCCATTATCTTTACCTGAATTGGGATTATTAACAATTCCTAAGATTATTTCTTCATAATCTCTATGAATTCCCCAAAGATTTTGTACCTCTCTGTCTCGATAAGATATATTTACTTTACTATCTAATTTATGCATTATCATCTGATGAGTTGGATCTTTTTGATTTATTGATGCACATATTCTTATATTTAGGTGATTTGGTAAATTGATTAAAAGATCAACATCTAAATCGTTTAATCTTGGTAATACTATCAAAGCTTTCATTTTTGTTCGCTGTAACATTTCTAAAATTTGTGCCTGCATTCCTTCTGGACTTCTAATAAACCAAACATCTTGCATGGAATAATTAGATTTTGCCATTGCTTCTTGCCAGAAACGATTCAAAATAGATAATTCTAAATCAATTCTCTGCTGAATTTTACCTAAAATATCATCTAAAGTTCGAGTCAACTTCTTTGAATAACTTTCCTTAAGATTTCCAAATGAATCAGAAACGTTTCCTGATATTGAATTTAGTGTGGATTGGGTAGATTCTAATGTTATTCCAAATTTTTTTATTACTGAATTAAAAGCATCCCTAATTTGGATCTCTATTTCGTCAGCATTATCAGGTATCTGCATAATTTCATTAATTGTCTCCTCCAACACTCTTGTAAGTTTTCGCTCGAAATTCAATTTCATTTCACTTTTTACTGATTTTAAATGAGCATCAATACTTCTCTCAATCATTTGCTCTACAGTGTTTACAATAATACCTAACTGCAACTTTTCGAGATTAATATGGATTTTTTCCTTTAAATTCTCAAATTCAACCATTATTGAATCAAAATAATTATCTAATATGGCAATACTTCGATCTCGCAGCATTTTTAATTTAAGTACCGTTTGTTTCTGGTTCTTTAATCGTTGAAGAATTTTATTAAGAGATCTCTGTTGATCAACAAGTTCTAATGATAATCGTTGCTTCATTTCATGCATTTCTTGAACAAATTCAAGTAAATTATGTAATCCTTTTTCATTATTTGAGTTGCTTTTCAAAATTGATCTTTTTAATTCAACAGGTGTTCTCTTTCGCAAATCATTTATCATTGCTGTGAATTGAGATAATTGAGCCGTTAAAGCAACATAAGGAGGCAGTGCTTGGAAATGTTCAATTTGTCCAGGAATAATTTTTAATAAATTTTTAGAAACCAATGAATTAATGCTTGTTTGAATAATTTCTGTAGGTAATGAAGTTATTATGGCTATTTCACCCTTAGAGACTATCCCTTTATCTTTAATTTGTTGATATATATCGATTTCTTGGGTTGATAACCCTGCATTTAGTAATGCTTCAAAAATCATGGAATTTTCTCTCCTTTCTTTCACAATGTTCATTTTTTACATACCTTTCCTTATTTTTTTTTAATTTTGATCACATCTTTTTTCATTTAGCTTTTTTTTCTTTATTTCCATTCTTTTGTTTGTTTTTTATATTATTCTCCAAATATTTCTCTAAAATTCAATCTGTTCTTTATATGTTAATTCTAACAAATTTAACGCTAATTCTCCTATTTCATTGGTAATAGGAGCCACTAATGATTTTTCATCTATTGCATCTGGTTCAATTGCTGTTCTATCGGCAATATTATTAATTAAGTATTCTGGAAATACAATTAAAGGAGTTATTTCACTAATCATACATACCCAATCATTTCCATGTCCATCTGGAATCAATCGAATAATATTAAAAGTTATTAAACGATCAAGAATTTCTCTCATTTTTGAAAATTGTGAAATTACTCGTGGAATTTTCTTTAAAGGATATGCTCTATTTCTTAAAAGCGATAAAAAATCAAATGTATCTGGTTCTAATAGCAATTGTGCAAAAATGTTACTTTCTTCATCCATCTTTTCAAATGGAGAATAGTTTTCATAAAACATTTTTAGTTCTTTTAAGTAATTTTCTTTAATTGTTGAATGTCCTTGAAGATTAGCAATAACTTCTTTTGGAGGCGTCCGAATTAAAACAATATCTTTTATTAAGAAAATGTATTCTCCTTGTCCACGGATTATTCCTGTTTTTTTATCCTTTATTCCTTTGACCCAATCTCTTCGAACCAAGTTCAATTCAACAAAAGGCTTAAGTAAAACATCGATATTGATGTTATGCTTGTAGTGTTCTAATTTTTCTTGAAGATTATATCTGGAAATTGGAGCTTTTCTTAATAGTTGTAAACAGAATTCACGTTCATAAGTTGCAAAAATTAGTGCTGCTTTTTGAAGTTTAGTTAAGTTATTAAATCGGTCCATCTGAAAGGCGCAGAATTTTATTTCTTCTAAAATTCCATTTTGAATTTTTGTTGAAGCTTGAAAGTTACGCAATTCAGATAGAGAAATACTATCAAATTTAGTTTCTAAGCGAGAAACAAACATCTGAAATAAATTTTCTACAATTTCTAGTTCAGTATTCCACTCAAAAAGTGCAACTGTCAAAAATTGTAGATTATTATCTGTTTTTTGATAATGTGATAGAAATTTGTAAGAACTATCTTTTAGTCGCCCTGAAATTGTGCTTGAAACTTTATTATTATGAGTTTTCGAAGAATATCCAGCGGTGTGTTCATAGAATAAACGAAATTTTTCTTGTTTTGAAATTAATTTTTCAATTTGTTCACCCTCATAATCCATTCCATGAGAACGAGCAACAATTCTAAATTTTGGTTCAATTTCACCCATTTCAGTTTGATTTAAATCAAATTGATAAGTTATAATTCCAATAACCATTTAACTAACTTCCCCCTTAAAAAGCAAACTCTTTAAACTGAGCAAAATGGTATTTTAACCAACTTTTGCTTGGCACATTTGCCATGCAATAAATAACGCTACATTATAATTTAAAGATTTGGAAAAAATTTTTTTTTCTTTTATGCGATTAGAGGGAAATTAATCAAGTTAAAACTGTATTTTTTAAGATTCTCGATGTTTATGCAAGAAGTGTAAATTCGATTCGGAATTCTATCAAATCACTTTGAGTTTTGACCTTCACTTCGTATGGAAGTTTGTTTAATATTGCCAAAATGGCAGTATTTTGTGGGGAAATTTCTCCATAAAACCCAGTTACTCCATTTTCAATCGCAATTTCAATCAATCGCTTAAAAATATGTGTACCTATTCCCTTTCTTTGCCATTTATGAGAAACTACTGTTGCCATTTCTGCCCAATTAGTATTTCCTGATATCTCCCGATAATAGCTTCCAGCACATATTATTTTTTTCTCTTCTTCTCTGTCTTCATCACCAATCAAGCCAATTATAACCATAGTATTATAGTAATCTATGTTAACTTCTAGTTGAGTTTGTTCGTGTGGGAAAATTTTCTTTGGAACCAAAAATCTTAGTCGACGACTTATTTCATCAAGGTGATAGAAGAAATCTTGTAGGAGTGATTCATCTGTTGGCTTCACAGGACGGAATTGTACGAACTCATGATGAAGTGTCTCATATAACCATTCATATTTATTAGGATAAAGTGCAATATGACCATCGATACTAGTTGGAAGAATTTGATCTTCATAAATTAGGTGCATTTGTTTAGCCTCGTTCAATAATTCCTTCCTAAATTTAGGATGAGCTATCCCGATAAGCTGAAGTGCTCGTTCTCTAATATTACGACCCGCTAAACGAGCAATCCCCCATTCTGTTACTACATAGTGAACATCACTAGCTGGAATACTTGAACGAACAACTAACGGCACAATTCTTGAAATTTCACATTTTTTTGTGGTACTTGGTAAGATAATTATCGTTTTTCCTTGTGGATTTAAGGCGGTTCCTTGTATAAAATCTAATTCGCCACCGATTCCACTGTAGAATGAATTTGAAAGATGATTTGTTATTTGACCTGTCAAATCCACTGCAATCGCACTATAAATTGAACAAGGTTTATTATTACGAACAATATTGTGAATATTTGTAATGAATTCAGTTGGATGAAACTCAAAAAATGGATTGCGATCGAGTTTTGAATAATATTTTTCGGAACCAACCGCAAAAGAAGTCATTATATGTGTATATTTATTTTTTGAGCAGGAGATTACTCCTTTTTCAAGTAAATCGAATAATTCATTATTTAAAACTAAAACTTCTGAATAAATAGCTAAATCCTTTTTACTTTCCAAATATTTCCAAATTAAAGGTGGAAGCTTTCCTAAACCAATATTTAAAGTACTTTCATCTTCGATTAAGCGCGCTACATAAAGACCAATTTTCTCCATGATCTTCTCGCTAAACTTTTGTTTGATATCCTGCTTGATATTTTGTTCTGTTTTTTGTCTCCCTAATGCAGATTTCATTTCCATTGGATATTCTAACAAGGATGTGTGGTGTTCTATATAAAAATCCGCTTCATCAAATCGAATACACGAATTTCCTGAAGTATATGGCACATTTCGATTAATTTGAAAAACAAGTTTTTTTGCTGTTTTTGCCACTGTATAATTAATATCAACATTGATTCCCAATGAGCAATACCCATATTTATCTGGAGGGGAAACTTGAAGAAATGCCAAATCAATTGGTATCGCCCCCTTTTTAAGTAGACGTGGAATATCAGATGATTTAATTGGAATAAAATCGCTTTTTCCTTGATTAACTGCTTTTCTCATCAAATCTGATGCAATAATTGACAAAGTTTGATGGCGAAAGTGAGTGGAGTGATTCTCAGAGAAATATTTTAAATCAGATAACGTTAAATAGTGAATCAATTGACAATCAAACCATCTATACTTCTTTCGTACTAATTCTTTCGAAATTATTATTGGTTCAGAACATCCAGTTCCTAAAAAAATACGATAACCCGGTTTTATTAGTTTTGTCAATTCGTTTAATTTTAGGAGTTTTGGAGATTGAGGCTTCTTCACAATGTTTCCTTCTGAAATATTATATTAGAAAATAATATAGCTATTAAGAATAAGAAAATTGAAGAAATAAAAAGATATGGAGACTTAAAATTAACTATACATGACTCGAAAATCAGATCGTATACCAATAGAACCGGAACCAGAACTTCCACTTATTGATTGTCACTGCCATTTTCCATTAAAACACCCTCCTAAAGGAATGCCACTTTCTTATGAAAAACAATATAACGAATTTTTCGATAAAAATGGACAATTGATTATTACTTCCACTGATTATTATGAATATAAAAATACTGCAGAATTTGTCAATAAACACGATAAAATATTGATGACTTATGGATGGGGTCCGCAAACTGTTACATACAGTCAAAAAGAAAAACATGATCTTGATTTTCAGAAATTTCTTGAATTTTGTCAGAAACACTCAGATGAATTTGTTTGTATTGGAGAAATCGGCTTAGATTTTCATCATGCTCGGACTCTTGCTGAACGAGAAAGACAAATAAATGTTTTTGAGAAAATTATTAAGGAAACTAAACATTTGGAAAAACCTTACAGTTTGCATGTAAGAAATGCAGGACCCCGAGATACAGACCCAAATAATCCAAAAGATCCATACAATGAGCCTGATAGGGTCAATAACATTATTTTAGAAATACTAGAAGATGAAAATATTCTACCTTCCCAAGTGATGTGGCATTGTTTTTCTGGACCAGCTAATTGGGGTCCTTATTTAGCAGAACAAGGTTATTATATATCTGTACCTGCTTCAGCCTTTGGGTTTCGTAAGTGGCGCCGTAATTTTAAAGGCGTTGATATTTCTCATCTATTAACTGAAACTGATTCAGCATGGCAACATCCTTTCAAAATGGGTGCTTTTAATATGCCAATTAATGTTAAATATGCTATTTGTGCGATTGCTTATCTCAATAGATCTAGTCAACAAGAAATTGCTCAACAAATTTTAGCAAATGCATCCATCTTTTTTGATCTTGATTTAAATTAAAAAATGTATTCTTTTTTATCTTTTAAGTGCGAATTAGTTCTATTTTTTTTCCTCAGCAACTTTTTCAGTTATTTTTCGGTACATTTTCAGTTGCATTTTCAGTTGCATTTTCAGTTGCATTTTTGGTTGCATTTTTGGTTGTATTTTTGGTTGTATTTTTGGTTGTATTTTGGTTATCATTTTTTGTTGATTTTTCGGCTGTTTTGTCAAGTGCTTTCTCTGGTATATTTTTAAAAATAAAATCTTGCAAAATATGCTTACGTAAATTTGAAAGAAAGTTAGGATTTATTTCAGCCATATCTTGAATTTTAATAAGATGTTCCTTGAAAAGATGTTCTAGTCGTTTTTGGTTAAAAAAAATAGGAAGCAATTGAGCAGGGAAAATCAAACAAATTATTGTGTAAGTCGATCCTTTATTTCTTAAATCTTCTTGTTCTGAATCCATTACTTTTAAACTATAAACTAAAGCACGTTGATCTTCTGATCCAAAGGGAAAAGGGCCAAATAATCCCTCATTATATTGTTGACCTTGCCCTAAACTTGCTGTATAAAGACTTCCAACTAAATATAAATTACTTATATATTCTTCACCTTCTTCAATTACATTTTCAATGGCTTGTAGTTTTGGACCAAAAACTTCATCCATTTTATAGGCAATCATAAAAATAGAATTGATTTCTTGTTCTGAAACCATATATCCTGAATATTGCATAGTAATTCGCTGAATTTCTTCTGAAATTAAACTTAGCAACATTTCTTCCTGTTTTTTTTGATCATTTAAGGTTTCCATTTTGCTGATTATTACCATATGGGTTTGCATTATTCGTTTTGCTTGCAAGTTCATACCTTTTTTAGTAGTCAAATCTTTCAAATCTTGTAGTAATAAATGTGATTTTGAGTATTCATGATTAAATGCATAAAATAATGCTCGAATGATTCCAGCTTCTGCATAATCAAGAAAAAGACCTTTCTCTTCAGCAAGGGAAAATGCATCTTCAATTAAAGAACAAGAACGCTGTATAAATTCTTGCTTTATAATTTTATTATGATTTTTTTCTAATTTACCTAATTGATCTGCTTTATCTGCTTTATCTGCTTTATCTGCTTTATCTAAATTGTTTAAATTATCGATATTTATTATTGAATTCTCCTCTAATTTTGCTTGATATTGTAATATCAAGATTCTAGTTAAAAGAAGTTTAACTTTGAAAAAATATTCATAAAATTTATGTTCTTCGATTAAATGAAGTGCGTCTAGTAGAACTAGTTCTGCTTCATTCAAATTCATTCTATCAATATTGATCATCCCTCTTGCAATTAAACAGATGATTTTTCCTTCATCATTTTTTAACTGTCCTGCAATTTCATCCAACTCCCTTAAATATTGATATGCATGCTTGTAATCACCAAGACTTTGATAAATTTCGACTAAAGAATTCAAAATATCTAATTTTTCTTCTAGTAATCCTGTGTTTTGCAGAATATTGTAAGCTTTAAGTAATTGTGTTAATGCTTTTTGATAATTTCCTTTACTCATCCAAAATTTTGCATCAGAGTCTAAGGAATAGATATAACCTATCTTATTTTCAAATTTCTCAAAAAGCTTAAAAGAATTTCTTAATATTTTCTCTGCTTCAATGATTGCACCTTTTCTAACAAGTAATTCCGCATAGCTTGCATAAATTGCAGCAAGATTCCTAAAATCTTTAATATTATTTGTAAAATCAATTGCTTCTTTAAATATCTCAATTGAACGATTAAATTCACCAAGTTTTCTAAGTATTTCAGCGTAATTCATCAAAAAAATTACTCGACCATATGGAAAATTTATCTCTTTTGATATTTTAATACATTCTTCTAATTCTTTAGAACTTTCTTGAAGTTTTCCTTCTTTTAGTAAAATTGTGACATAATTATTACGAGCTTGAATAGCCATTAAAGGTGAATTATCTTTAGAAAGAGCAATTGTTCGGTCCAATAAACGTTTTGATTCTTCAACTTCCCCAATATTAAGCCGATTTATCGCCAATCGATTAGTTGCTTGAGCTTCTTTGTCTTGTAAATCCAATAATTGATAGATTTGAATCGCTTTGAGAATTTTTTGATAAGCTTTTTCATATTTTCCCTCTTCATTATCTATTGTTCCCAATCCATTTAAAGCGTCAGCTTTTTCTTCCAAAGATTCAAGTCGCTCAGCTTCATTCAACACATCAAGATATTGGTCTTTTGCTTCTTGAATCTGATTATTTGCCCAATTACAATAAGCTAATAATACTTTTAGTTTTAAACGTTGAAGTTCAGACCATGGATGAGTTAATAATTGTTGAATACGTTTTTTTGCTGCGTTTGTATCTGTAAATTTTAGTTTATTAAGTTCATCAAATTCTTTCTCAAAATCTACCATAAATTATCAACTATTTAGCCGAAATACTCTCATCCATATTATACTTCTCATTCTTAAAAAATTTGCTCGATGAAGAATTTTCTTTTTCTTATATCTTATTTTTTTATTAATTAGTATTAAAATTGAAATGAATTGAAATTAAGTGAAATTAAGTGAAATTAAGTGAAATTATGTGAAATTATGTGAATCTTAGTGCGAATAAGTTTTCGTAAAGTTACCTTCTTAAATAAATAGACATACATAAATAGATCTGTTTATGTTAATCTATTATGACTCAGAAAACTATATCACTTTCAGAAAAAGCATATAAAGAATTAAAAAAAGCAAAAAAAAAAGGAGAATCTTTTTCTAAAACAATATTACGAATTCTTGGAATTTCTGATAATGCAGATATTATGTCCCTAGCAGGCGCATTCAATGAAAATTCAGATGAATGGGAACAAATTGAACAAATTCTGTATAAAAATCGAATAGATGAAAATGATTTGGATATCGAAGAAATTGAGGAATAATTATGCCGATACTAGATACAGATATTTTAATAAGCTTTTTGAGAAATAAAAAAAAAGCAGTACAAGAAATTAAAAAATTAATAGAATCTGAATCAAATCTTAAAACAACGATAATAAATGTTGGTGAATTATATACAGGTGCGTATTTATCTTCTCAAATAGCAAAAGATATTAATGCGATTGATAAATTATTAAAAAAATTTGATATTCTTGAATTCTCTACTGAAGATGCTCGTATATTTGGCCAAATTCAAGCAAATTTAATAAATACAGGAAACAAAATAGGAAAAATGGATATGTTGATTGGTTCAATTGCATTAAATCATGGTGAAACATTATATACAAGAAATGTTAGACATTTTTCAAAAATTCCATTATTAAAAATTAAAAATTGGTTCTTAGATTAATTAATTGAAAAAATATCGAAATAAATTCACAAATTGTGAAAAATATAAATTGAGAAAATGCTATTTTCTATTAATTCTTCTTATTTCTATCTTCAATTATTTTTTATTTTAAAAAAGACACTCAATTTTTCTATTTATTTTGGATAACTTTTATTAAGATGCTGTCTTTTTATATATTGTTTGGAAAATAATGTTTACTTCAAGATAATAGGAATGCGTTTCAATTTTTTCTTACTTCTCGCAAGAAAGTCCAATTGAATTTCATCTCCATTAAACTTCATGTTGACTGTTTTTCAAGCCTCTTGTTCGTTTATGAACAGGAAATTAATAAAGTAAGTGAAATAATATGGCTACTGGAACTGTTAAGTGGTTCAATTCCCGTAAGGGATTTGGTTTTATTACTCCTTCTGAAGGAGAAAAAGATGTTTTTGTGCATTATTCCGCAATTGTTACGGATGCAAACGAATTTGCAACCTTATACGAGAATGATGAAGTTGAATATGAATCTGTTCAAGGTGAAAAAGGTATGGAAGCAAGAAATGTGAAGGTCACAAAGAAAGCTCCCCGCCAAGAACGACGCAGTCGTAATTATAACAATAATTATTATTAAGCGCGGAAATAAGCACGGCGATCCGGGAATATCGACCGTACCAAACGTTAGAAATGGTGAAATCTTATCCCGGTTTTATTTTTGTTTTTTGTTTTCTTTACATATTTAATTTTATAATCATTCAAGCATTCAATTGTTAAAATTTTGATATTTTTATTCTTTTTAATTAACGTTGTTATTCATTATGATATTTCTTTTAAATCTTTAATAAAAATCTTCATTGATTTTATAGTTCTATTCTATTCAATTCATCTAAATTTGATAATAAGATTTTGATTTTAATTGGAGAAATCATCTGGGAGTATGAAATTTATAATAAATTTCTTTGCAGTCGTTCGATAGAATTTCATGAGAATATTATACGTATTACGTTCTATGCGTTCGACATATACTAAATCATGTTGCATGAGTTCATCTAAATGTCGTTTTATCGTTCCTGGATTCATACCTGTTTTTTTCTTTAAGTCTTGAATAGTTAAAGCGTTGGTAAAAATCTGTTTTAAGATCAATTGTTTTTTAGCATGCATTACCTGAACCACTAACTTTGGATCCTTTATGGTTTGCTCTTCTTTTGGAGCGGGACCTTGATAATATTCAGAATTTGGTTCAGTCATTTTTTAACCTCATTTATATCCTTTAATCTTTTTCTTGAATTATATTCTTTAATTCTTTTTTTTGTTTAATTGTTTGATTTATATTTTAAATTTTGAAATCTTTCTGTATTTTTAAGGAAGATTCGGTATTATCATCTTCTATTGAATCATGATTTTCTTGATAAATATCAGAATTCTTAGAATTGATTCGTATATAACTGTTATTGTAAATTCCAGTTGCCAAAAGGGTTAAAAGTGGAAATCCAACCAATAACAATAAAAGCATTAATCCTAAAGCCAGTATTAACACAAAAATACTTTCTTGATGAGCCGATGGGAAAATAATAATAAATAAATTCAAAAGTAATATGGGTAAGAAAAAAACTGTAAAGAAAATACCCCATGCTTTTACAATTCTACGAAATTCTGTTTTAAAAATGATATAGCTTTCTTTTAAAGCCCTCCATAGATTATTTTGATAAACAACACTGGGAAATGAATGAATCCAAAGTAAGAACCAAAAAAATTGAAGAATAATGCGTAATCCAAGCACAAACCAATGTCCAAAAGTAAATTCTCCAATATCTGGTTCTGAATTTTTAAAACCGATAAAGGGTCCTGAAAAAATCCACGATATTGTAGATTGTAATATTGTAAGGAGATAAAACTTTGCCCAATGAGATCTAAAATAGTGAAAAGAACCTTTAAATTGGGCAAACATATCACCAGAATTAATAATATCATTTGCTAAACCAAATTGACAATTCATGAACCCCATCAAGATTATTCCAAAAATAAGAGATATTCCCAATCGAAAAAGTAATGAAATAGCAAATTTATCACGTAAATCATAAAAAAAGTCAATGAATGTATAATTTGGTATGGCTGAAATAATTGAAAATAAAAGAGTTAAGCTTCCAAAAAATAAAATTAGGAACGCAGCAATCGCAAAAAACTCTGTAAATAGGAAAGCTTTATAATTTTCTCGTAGCATTTGCCAACTTTGTTTCAAACTCATTAGTGTTGAGGGAGGCGTGCGAGAATTAGGGTTCACCGACATCTTAAGTTTCATACAAGACCGATTCTCTTATATTTTTTTGGTTGATAAAAAAGGTGTAAATTAGTTTTTTAGAAAAAATGTTAATGAGAAAAATAATAATGAAAAAAATAATAATGAAAAAAATAATAATGAAAAAAATGATAATAAGAAAAATGAAATAAGAAAAAATATTTTGAGAGATAATCGAATATTTCACGAATTTTCTTATCATAACTCTTCTTTCCAGCAAATTCCAAAGTATTTTATGATTAATTCTTCAACTTCTGTCTGTTGATTATGTTTTAACATTTGTATACTTGATACAAGCCCGATTACAGACATTACTTCATATGCAAATTTTTCTAATGCTTCCCGATAAAAGTTTGAAGCACGATCAGTTAGCAAAACAGCAAAGAAATCTTGATTTTTGGTAGGAGTGACTATCATTTGTATGGTGTCAAAATTTATTTCACGAATTTTATTTGTACTGTTACCTGTTAATTCTTGAAAAATTGTGGAAACAGCATTTAATGCCCCTGAAAATAGCAATTCATCATTTTCATTATTGGCAGCATTTTCAAAATTGCGGAATCGATAAGAAAAAAATGTCATACCTTGCTTATTAATCAATAGAAGTCGCCGCAAATCGTTTTCTTGAAAAATTGTAAAACCATGTTGAATTAATGACCTGGTAAGCAATCCAAAGCCGAAAAGGAGAACTATTTTGTGCAAATATTCGAAAATTATTAATACATTTCCAAAAGGTTGCAATATCAAAGAAAATCCGAGTAAATATATTCCAATTCTTAATTGTATAAAAGTTTTTTTTTGAATTGGTGAAATAGCGCGTTTAATCCTCCAATGGATATGGATTAATAAGAATATGGTCTCAATTGCTGCAAAAAGAGCAGCAGTAAAAGATAAGATTAGAAAAGTAATAATCATAATAGTCATTGTCGAATCGAACAATTGTAAATCTAGGGATTGTGAGGGTGAAATTGCTTCTTCTGAAAGAACTCCTATAGAATCTAATGGTAGATTAAAGAAAGTTATCATAAACAAAATGAAAACTGTAAGTAAAGCAGTAATAATAAGTATATTTAAGCTCATAAAAATAATATTCCGTTTATTCAAGGGATTTTCATTTTGAAAAGATTCAAAGAAAAGTATCATAAAAAAAATCGAGTTTAGCAAGAAAATGCTATTCATATTTCCTCTAAAAAGTGCTGCCAAAGGTGTTGTACCTGAAACACCAAATGCATATTGTGGGGATGAACCTATAATTAAAAAAATTAGACTGAATAGGAAGTAACGTAGATTTTTGTATTTCAGACGTTTGTATTGTCGAAAGACCAAACCGAAGAGTACTAAAATACCAATTAAATAGAGAATTGGAAAGATTTTATTAAAGGATATTTGTGAAAGCATCATACTAATCATCATCATATTCGTGATTACATGTGAATTTTTTATTTACAAAAGAACAAAAAAAAATAGATGAAATAATAAATCAAAGATAAATTAATAAAAAATACACTATACTTGTTTTCTCTTATACACGAAATATGCTATCGCAAGACAAATTACTGCGTAAATTAACAAACCAACAATCGCACCTGTAGCACTTGGAGTAATCCATTGATAATAGGTGTTTCCATCCGATACTTCTACTCCTGGACCTCGTTTAAATGCAATTTCCCGAAATCGATTGTCATCAGCTGGCATATTGAACCATTCTATGATAATATTTGAATAATAGGTTAAGAAATATAAGGGTTCTGCAGTGATTCCTGTGAACATAAATATCATGGAAAGTAAATTGAAAATAATCAGCAATAATAATAAACCACTAATCATTGCTGTTGCTGATCGTTTGAACATACTACTTAGCATTGTAAAAAATGCAGAAACACCGAATAAATACCATTCGGCCCACAACATTGAGCCCCAAGCGATTTTAGGAACCCCATCGTACTTTATAAATGTTGTTATTCCTATTAACAGATAGAAGAAAGCTACGCTTAAAGCAGCGTAAACATATCGTGCAAAAAATCTTCCAATCAATAATCTTTCTTTAGGAATTTTTGGAAATAGTAAATTTCCAGTTTGTTTTTCGAAATCTTCTGAAATAATTGAACCAAAAAACGTAGTTCCAATTATTAAAATTAATAGATCAATCATTCCAAGATAAGATTGAAAATAATCTACAGCTTCGGTAGGCATTTCCGCTCCTTGACTTTCTTGAATAAGTTGAATTATTAGGAAAAGTAAATAGATTCCAGCTGCAGTAATTAGCATTGCCATAAATTTCTTCGCATTTCTAAGGAATTCAAAGGATACTGTTTTCTTTATTTGAATCCAACCTCGCCGCATGCCCACACCGATCTTATCTGTTTGTTCTGATTGAGAAATTTCCATTAAAGGAATTTCAGGTGTGGATTTTACAGTATTTGATTGTTCGATTTGTATGCTCATTTTTAATCTCCTCTATACTTTCACTCCTGTGAATTTTGATTTATTTTTTGTTTTTGATTTTGTTTTTGATTTTGTTTTTGATTTTGTTTTAGATTTTGAATTAGATTTTGAATTAGATTTTGAATTAGAATTAGAATTAGAATTAGAATTAGATTCTATATTTAGATTTGCTCCCACAAGCGCTTTTTGGTTGGAATCTTCGTCATCCATGAATTTTAAATAAAGATCTTCCAATAAACCAGCTTTAGGGACTGAAAATTCCAAAACTTGAAAATTCGCTTTAAACAATGCTTGAAATATCTTTAATTGATTATCTGGATTACCATTAAATAATATCTCAATTTGCTTAGAATTGGGATTAAATCTAATAGAATTTTCCTCTGGTGCAAGTCCAGTTAATGGTTCTATTATTTGATTCAGTTGTGCAATTACATTTGCAATTTCTTCATCTGAATATAAATTCAGTTTGTAAAGTTCTAGCTCAATAATGCTTCCTTGAGCCCTTTGTTCTAAGTTTTCTACTGTATCTAGAGCAATTATTTTCCCGTTTGATATTATAGCAACACGATCGGCCACTTCACTTACTTCATAAAGCAGATGACTGCTTAGAAAGATGGTTTTTCCCATTTCTTTAAGTTTCAAAATTAACGCTCGTATTTCAGCACGGGCTCTCGGATCTAATCCTGTATGTGGTTCATCCAATATAATTATATCAGGATCGTGCACAATTGCGCTCATTATTCCGATTTTTTGGCGCATTCCTTTTGAAAATCCCTTCATTTTTACATCAATCCAATCTGATAATTCAACCATTGCAACAACTTCTTCAACACGTTCTTTAACTTTATTATGAGGATATCCCTTCAATTCAGCAAAATAGCTTAAAATTTCTCTTGGAGTCATGTTTCCATAAAATGTCGGGTTTTCAATCAGAAATCCAACATTATTTAGTAAAAAATCTTTAGATTGATTTGTTAATGGGGCTAAATGTCCATTTGCTCTTATAAATATTGTTCCTTCTGTGGGGCGTAGTAATCTCGCTAACATTTTCATAGTCGTTGATTTTCCTGCTCCATTTGGCCCTAAAAATCCGAGTACTTCACTTCGAAAAATTTCAAAAGAAATGTCGGATACAGCCGTAAAATTTCCAAATTTCTTGGTGACGTGATCAAATCGAACAAAAGGCTCTCTTTTTATATTTAATTTATCTTGTACTGTCATATTTTAATCACAATTGAATTTTTGATAAGATAATCATAATTGCAATATTACAAACGTTTGCATAAATGCAAAATATTACCTTATGATATTAATAGAATTATTAGTATTTAAATTTTGCATAATTGCAAAATATATAAATTTGGTTTTTTAGCGAGTTATGTGAAGTTACAGAAATCAGATCAAGAAAATTCTTTTTTTCTATTTTATTTTTAAAGGAAAAAGCTTCAACATTAATGATAAAAAACCTTTTTTGGAGTTGCAGCTGATTTTTCTTACTAATGGAAAATTTAGCCACACTTCGAACTTATTTTTGTTTGCTTGTCGAACAATACTTGAAAGAACAATTTCCTGGTAAAGCGCAAGTTTATAGCGATAAATTCAAGAAAATCTTTGAAGAATTGATTGATTCTCCCATAAATAGTCAATTTTTTGGAAATAAAACAGCAAATTTACATGCAATCAATCCAATATTTGTTATCGCATTTGCTAAAGCAATAGAAGCAGAAAACCTTCAATTGACTCGAATTCAATCCATGATCATGGAAATTTATAAAATTATGGTTAAACCCTTATTAGATAAGCAATTGCAATCCATGAAAAATGCTAAAATTCCTTGGAAACACTTTATTGAGATTACAAAAAACGGAAATCATCAATTATATGAAAATGAGTATTTTCAAGTCGAGTACGTTGTAGAAGATCGACTACGTTTTGGGTTTAACATTAACAGATGCTATTATTACGATATTTTTAAAGCAAATAACCAAGAAAGACTAGCATCAATACTTTGTCAATACGATAATCTTTTGGCTGAAAATCTCAAAAAATGGGTTCGATTTCAGCGCAATTCTACAATTGTTGAAGGAGATTCCAAATGTGAATTTAGGTATTTTCGAAATATCTAAAGTAATCGAGATTTTAGGAATATTGACTGACTTCTTCCACTTGAAAAATTTTTTTACTAATTGTTCAGTATGTCCTTAGTAAGAAGGGAAAATTTTAATTATTAATTGAAAAAATGAAAGTGTGAATAAGTTTTAGGAAAAAAGTTATATGAAGATAAAAAAAGCGACCATTGTCAAAAATGCAATAATATATACTCTTGATCAGAGCGACTCAATTTTTGAATCAATGCTGATTATCGATGGATTTATAGAAAAATTAGGAACAATAGAAGAAATTGATGAATTTTGGAGAGATTATTATAAGAAAAGTAATTCTTTAAAATTCAATGTTGAACTAAATGAAATTGATTTACAAAAAAAATTCATTTATCCAGGCTTTATTGATGCTCACCTTCATCCTATTACTTGTATTGTAAATAATACATGCTTTAATTGTGAAAATCTCCGTTCATTTGAAGAATTTTCACAAGGATTAAAGAATTTTGCTCGAAAACTTTTCACAAAAAATACCACTGCATTATCAGATGAAAATCAAAAATATTCTTCAGAACAGTGGATAATCGCGATTAAATTTAATGAACAAAATTTCACTGATCCTAATCAACGAATTATACCAAATCGCTGGAATTTAGATGATATTATTTCTTCCCATCCCATAGTGGTTTATCGCTACGATTTACATATTGTTTGTCTGAACTCAAGAGCTTTAGAAATTCTTGGAATAGATAATTCACCTTATTCTTTAGATTCAAGAGATAAAATTCAGTATGGAGAAATTAGAGTGGATAAAAATGGCATTCCAAATGGATTATTAACCGAAGATGCTATGAAGTTACTCGATCCTGTGATTCCCATTCCATCTAGATCTGAATTAATAGATGCAATGAATAAATTTTCTTTTGAATTAGGATCTCATGGGATAACTGCTATAGGTGCAGTAGTTTCAGAGCAATATCTTCCAATATTAGAAAAATTGGACTTTTTTAAATCTTTTCCTCAAGATATCGCCTTTTATTTCAATGTTGAAGAAATCTCTAATGTAATTTCGTTAAGAAAGAAAATCCATGTAATTTCGTCAAAAAAAGATCATCTTTTTGTAAATGGATTAAAAAGATTCATGGATGGTTCGTTTGGGGCAAAAACCGCTTGGTTATATCAACCTTACAATAATTTAGTTGAAAGGGATACAAAAACAGACGAAACATTTTTATCAGGAATGTGTGCTACAAATTTGAAACAATTAGCAAGGGATCTTGAAGAAGCTTCTGAACAAGAAATAGATGTAATGGTACATGCAATCGGAGATCGCGCTAATAAGGAACTTGTTGCATTGATTTCTACTCATTGGAAACCTAAATGTAATGACCATAATTTTCCTCGAATTAGAATTGAACATGCATCAATGTTGTCAATAGAAGTTATTAAAGAAATGGTTAAATCAAATATAATTCCTGTATCGCAACCTGAATTTATCCGTAGTGAATCTTCTTGGCTAACTAGTTATATTGGAGAAGAAAGAATAAAGATTACATATCCTTTTCGAGATCTACTTGAACATGGATTACCTTTGGCTGGAGCTTCAGATGCACCAGTTGAATCTTTAAGCGTTTTGCGTGCTTTACAAGATTGTATTTTACGTTTTGGATTAAATCCTAATCAATCAATTTCTATACGAGATGCCCTGAAATTATATACTCAAAATGCAGCTTATGCAATTCATCAAGACCACATAAGAGGAACATTAGAAGAGGGAAAAATTGCCGATTTTATTGTTCTTGAAGATGATCTTTTAAAATTTAACCCAAAAGAAATAGATAAAATAAAAATTTATCAAACATACCATAGAGGTATCTGTATTTTTGATAATGATATAAAAAGAGCTTAGAGATCCATATTATTTTTGAGATTGTTCATGACACCATTGCTCTTTGCATTGGCGGGAGCAAAATTTGTGCTCAGGTGGATCTTGGCTGATATTTTTATGTACAACATGTCGTTTTGGAAGAGGTTTTCCACAATAATTGCATTTTTCGGGCTGTTTAATTGATTTTGGTAATATGATATCAGAAAAATTTGATACTCCCATAAAAAATTTAATATGAAATCATTCTTTAAATTATCGAAAAATTTTCCCAATACTTTGGATAATTTTAGTTAAATAGAAAGCTTTCCATTCAATTTTCATTATTTAATTTTATCAAAATTACTGAATTTAGGGTTATAGAAAGGGTTCAAATCAAATCAAACCTAAAAATTTATCAACTCAAAACGAATAATTTTACTACTTGATGAAAATATGAATTTTAAAAAATTTATTCGACTCCTTCTAAAATCTACAATCAAAATCATTTCTCTATCTATAACACTTACATTGCTAATTGGAGGTATTTCCATTTTTACCGTACTATCTGATCCAACAAATATTACTGCAGATTGGGAGAATATTGATATAAACATTGGGCCTGATGGAAATCGTTTTGCTTTAAATATGACTTTTCAAAATTCAGGTTATTATGATTTTGATAATTTCACAATTTTTGCTGAATTTACTCTTGAAAATAAAACTTCTCACGAGAATTTTACTATTTTGGATGAAATATTATTTCAAAACACCCTAACATCAAAAAATTTACATATTATTCATCTTCTTGCCGCAGAAAGTGATTTCCAAACCTTGCATTTATTAAGTGATAATGGAAATTCTTGGAATGATCCAGACGTTCAAGACTATATAGATAATGGGACTATCTCTGAAGAAAATGCATCGATTTTTGTATACCCATACCTTCTTTGGCATTATGATATTCACTTTTCACTAGGCATTCAATCTACGTATTTCTTAAATCTAATTACAATTGGTTTGCAAATTCAGTATCTCTATACCTATGAAGATGCAGGCTTTGCTTTAGACTATCCTACTTATAAAGATTCATTATTACCTTAAAAAACAAATAAACTTATTCGCACTCAACAGAATTATACAAAAATTAAATAAAAGTAAAATAAAAATTATCAAAAAGCAAAAAGCAAATAGAATACTGGATATAGAAAGAAAGAAAGAGGAATAGATTTAAAAAATGAATAAAAGTGTGAAAAATTTAATCAAGGGAATTTTTGCAGCAATAATGAATTGGTTTGTAAAAGTTAGTATTCCAATTGCAATTTTTACCTACCTTTCAGGATATGACGTTTTTGGAATTGAAATTTTTACTGAAGAGAAGGTGGCAATAATCACTTATTGGATCTGGGGTGTTGGAATTATAACTACTGCGATTCGATTTTGGGTTGCCAGTAGCCCGAAATATTCAGTTCGAAAAGCTATTGCAGAGATTTTTCTCTTAGCTGCAAATCTCTTTTATATGTATGTGTACCGTTTTTCAGGAATTATGGAATTTGAGAATATATCAATTTCACTTTCTGAAAAACTCAGTACCTCCATTTCTTTGAATTTAAATAATTTAATTTATGCATCTATGGGACTTATGGGTTTAAATATTATTATCTATTTGTATGATTTAATTTTGGCTATTTTTAGCCCAATTGAACCAAATTCCAATAAAAATAAGAAAGAAATCAAGAAATCACTCAAGAAATCACAAAAAAATTCTAAAAAAAAGAATTTAAATAAAAATATATCCAGGAGTAAAAAGAAAAACACTTTGAATTATGAACATGAATCCAAAAATCAAAAAAAACTCGAATATAAATCAGTATTTGGTGATGACACAAAATGAGATTATTAAAAATGATAAAAATAATTAATTTTCTTCAAGTTCCTGACTTTACAGAAATATTAGAGAAGATTTATACTGCCATTGAAATAATTCTTCCGTATTTAGTACCATTTATGAATTTTGTACAACCCTTAATTTCTAATTTTGGAAATTTCTTAAGGAATTTAATTGCACCATTTTATAGTAGCTTGAATTTACCTGTAGATTATTATATTACGAGAAATTTTATTCCATATTATATAATTGGTGGTGTTATTTTGATATTCGCTATATTTGCTGCAATTAAATGGCCAAAACAGATGAATATAAAAAATTCTGATGCAAGTTCATAAAAAAATAATTTTAATGAATTTAAAGAAAAATGATAATCTATTTTTAACATTAAGAAAAATTCTTTTTTTATTGTGAATTTAAATAATTTATAATGCGTGTCATCGTGAAATTTCGTTCGATGTTTAACCTTGTATGGGGATCTGACGTTTCTGGTTATAAAGCATTTGCTTTTGTGAAAGGTTTTCCTGCGACTTTTTTTTTAACAGAACGTCGAGCGATAATTGTTGGTAATTTTATAGAAAAAATGGGATGGTTTCATAAAAAAAAAGTTCATAGAGTTATTTTTGAAGCCAGTTTGCAATATTTAAAAGAATTTAAAATGAAAATTGATCCTCCAAAACGAATTTTTACTGCATTTTTATCTTTTCATGCACATGGTCAATTGCAAGAAGATAGTGTTATCCAATTCATGAAAATAAAACCTGAAATTGGTCAGGCAATCGAGAAATATGTGAAGGATCTTAAAATTAAAAATCCAATAGAAGATTCAGGTATAGTCTTAGTAGATGAGAATGCACCTCCAATTCAACAATGGTTGAATAAAAGATTTGGAAGTAAAAAAGGAACACCAAATTTGACTCTTTAATCAATCTTTTTGCTCTTTTTAATTTAGGTGAGATCATTCCTTTTTTATTCTAAATAATTTTCTCTTAATTATTCATAAGTGCTTCGTCATTTTCTAATGGCAATTTACATACAACCAGAATTGTTTTGATTTGCATTGGTTTAAGTTGAAAATGCAATTCTTGTCCTACTATACGAATTTCGCCAGGTTGAATATTTTGGTTAATAATTTTTTCAATAGGATCAATTTCAGTTACTTCTTTTATTTCAATTTTCTTATGAAGTGTAATTTTTACGTTTGTCATGGGTTCAGATTTATCTAAATTAACACAGCGAATGATGAAAGGAAGTTCACTCATGGAAGGATGGTAAAACCATTCTGGTGCTTCACGCATGTAGGGTTCCATTTCTTTTACACTCATTATTTCGATGGTTTTCGGAAAAACATCAATTAATGAAAATGAAGGATGGACTGCATTCGTTGGAACAGCCACTAAGGGTGTATTATATTCTTGATAATGATGATATATTTCTAAATCATTGAATTTATCAGACACAGGTTCTAAAGACCATAATATGCGGTGAAAACCCATTTCTTGAATACGTATCTGCTGAGAATAATCAGAATCTAATGAGATTTGGCTTGTTTTTGGTTTAATTGTTTTTTGAGAACCAATAAGCTTAATGGTTGTTTTGCTTGAATCAACATGAATATAATGTTTATTTTGAGCAAAAAAAGCAATTCCCTCACCAGAATATAAATTAGATTGCTTATTTATAGTTCGTCTGATAATAAATTCTCGACTTTTAAGATCAATCATTGATTCACTATTATATTCATTTCTTTTTCTTTCTTTTCTAATATTATTGAGTAGAAATTCCGAATTATTTGAAATCTCGATGGATTCGAACCCAATAATCGATTTTGTAGTTATTTCTGGAGTTAATTTTGATGTTTCAAAATTAAAAAGCAATACAGAATGGGTTTCTTGCCAATTGACTAATGTTTCAACTTCAATTCTGCTAGATTTATGGTAAAAATAGTAATTAACATGAAGTTCTGTTCCTGAATGTAGTTTATGATAATGACATCGAAGTGAATAGCGAATTGGGCCTTTTTCTTCAATTTGAATTGATTTAATTTTAAATTCCTTTAGATTTTGATAAAGTTTTTTTACAGGATACATAATTGAAGATTTAGATTTCAAAATTTGTGAAGAAGATTGAATATTGAAATAATATCCATCTGGTTTTAACAGATTTAATTCAGAATTTGAAGAAATTTTTTCGCTTAACCAATTAATATAACCTGTATCTTTAGAGATTTTTACCTTGATGAGACTATTTTCAAAAATAAAATCATTTCCATATTCTATTAATAATTTTTCTCGATTTTGTATTTCTATCGATGATTTAATTCCATAAATATTGCTTATTCCAAAAGGATAAATTTCTGCTTGCGGAGGGAGATAAATCAATAAATTTTCCTTTTCTGCATTTTCAAAGGCATACAGTTTATCTTTAGCTGTTTTTCTATCGAAATCTTCATCATTATAATCAATTTGTACATTTAAATCTTGGAGTTCACGAATATCTTCTAATTCTTGTTCAATGTTTTTTAGATAATTTAAACCTTCCACAAATGTTAATCCCAATTGAATTTCACGGTTAAAAGTAAAGGGAGAATATGCAATATTTTGAGTCATTAATGGTTGATTATTTGCATCTAAAACATGAGCAAAGGAGCGTGCAGGAAGTATTAAATATCCCGACCGTTTCCAAGAAAGAGAATTAAATACACTGTAAACATCGTGATTTAAAGTCAATTTCATAGAATGTGCAATATGCATCATGGAATTTTCTTGAGTACTAAATAAAGCTGAGAAAATCGAATTAAATTCTTTTGCACTATCTCGAAGAACCTCTGTAATAACCTGCCCTGAAATAAGACTTTGATTATGTTGTTTTAAAAAGAGTTCCCAAAGGTTCGTCAATTCATCTTGAAAATGCGGTCCGCCAAAAATTCCAGAAAAAAGGGATAGAAATTCTGTCTGAAAGAACAACTGCTCACAAGATTTAATATGAGAATTTATAAATGAAATTTGATGCTGAGTAGGAAAATCTTCTGAATAATGAATATTCGTGGATAAAACAGGTAAATCCTCTCTAATTTTATCAATAAAAGACCAATAATCTTGAAGTGAGACTATTCTTCCTAATTTTATTGATTCTAATGCTTGTGCAGTTATTATTTTTCTTAATGGAAGCATTCTATTTAGGCGATTTGGAAATGAATTATAGAGAATTAGGGGAAAGCTTGTATTAGCATTATTTTCTATCCATTTTTTCTGAAAATTAATAGTTTTATTAATACTTGATAAAATAGGCGTGAAAGTTGCAGTTAATTCATCAATATCTTTATCTGTTTTTTGAATATCATTTATATTGGTTTTGTTTTTGTTTTGCCAAATAAAGTTTAAAGGAAGATTCAAATAATTTGTTTTTTTTTGAAATGAAACTATAAGAAGTTGTGAAATTCCCATTTGTGAAAGAATCGGTATAATTTGAGAATCTAAGTGTTTAGGATTTGTCAAGATCAAAGTAGAACATTCTTTATGAAACCATTTCAAAAGAAAACGCTGACCCATTAGCAAATGTCGAATAATAAGTTCTCCAGATAACATTTCAGGTAAAAAATCGACCCATCCAGCGTTTACTAACTCCCATTCCTTTGTTTGAATCATATTTTGAATGTCCCGGAAATTTTCATTATAGTATTTCCGAGTCCATTCAAGAAAAATAAGAGGACTTATACTCATTGATAAATCTATAAAAGGATCTTTTTCTCGAGTAATAAGATAATCCTGAAAGAATTGACCCATTTTATTATCAATCATATCAGAAAGTCGGTTTTTTATAGTGAATGGCCAAATTTTTATCATATTGAAGAAAAAACAATTATTTTTTTTATCTTTTAAATCGTCTGATTTTCTGTTGACTGATTTTTGAATTATTTCTTTGTATTTTATACGATAGAACCATCTTTTACCTATAAATAGCAGATCTGAAAATACCATTAATAGCTAGAGTGGAAACCATTTCCTTAATAAGTTTTTGTCGGAAATAATAAAATATCTGATATGAGTTATTTTATAATCTATAAAATTAATAATGTATCCGGATTATAATAGTTCTACAACAGATTTTTACTTATTCTTTGAGAAATAAAATTCGTGTAAATTAAAATGGAAACACAGATCTGCGAATTAACTTGTCTTTTATGTGAATACTATGGAGATTATTATATTCCTGAAAATTGGGAAGAATCTCCAAAGTCGGTTAATTACATTGCTAAAATTACTCGGGGAGAGAAATATATATTTGATAGAACTTTTCTTCGAACTTATACACTTGATGGAAAAATAGTATTTAAAAAATCTAATTTTAATGAAGGGGATATTATAGAGCAAAAATGTGTTTTTAAGCGGGGAAGCAAAGAAGAAGTGCTTTTCCATGGATTTTTTGTAGTTCATTTTCATGAAAACAAAATTTATGGAGAAGAAATTTCGCAAAAAGATGCATTAGAATATTTTGATTTAAAAGAAAAGCTTCCTGACCTTGATAATTCACAACACAATAAGTTAAAGATGAAAATTGGTTCAGTTTTGCGTAAACTTGCCATAAAATATGGTGAAGAGACAGTTGTTAATATTCTTGCAGAAATTATTGATGAATATTTTCCTTCTCCCCAGAATTCCATAATTGATTGATATTTTTTTCAGCGAAGCTTTCTTTTTTGAAGAGATATTATTGCTCTTGGAATGAAGAAAGAAAAATATTATACAATACATAATGGAAATATGAAGGTTTCTGAATGGAACAGCATACTTTCCAATATTAAACCTTATCGTCCTTTTCCATTCATCTTGAAAAATACTGCACTTCTTGTATTAGACATGCAAAATGTATTTCTCGAGGAAAAATCACATGCATTTATTCCTTCTGGTTTAGAAATCATTTCAAATATTCAAAAATTAATTTTTCTATTCGATAGATTGAATTTACCAATTATTGCTACTCAACATTATAATATTCCTGAAAATAATAATGAAAAAAATTTAATGAATAAATGGTGGAAACATCCGATTGGAAAAAAATCAAAAGATTTTCAGATTTATTCAGCTTTAATTTTTCCTTCAACAACTATATTTCTTAAAAAAAAATATTACAGCGCTTTCTATCAAACAAAATTATCTTCAATTTTAAGAGCTCAAGAAATCACTTCTGTTGTAATTACAGGACTAATGACTCATCTTTGCTGCGAAACGACAGCCAGGGATGCTTTCATGCATGGTTTCCAAACTTTCTTTGTAATTGATGCAACTGCTACTTATTCTGAAGATCTTCATATTGGAAGTTTACGCGCTCTTGCTCATGGATTTAGTGTCTGTTTAAGTTATTTAGAAATTTTAAATTTTAGTAATAGCATAACCAAACAACCAAATGATTAAATAATTAAATATTGGAGAGAATAATGTGCAATAATTACGTACCTATTGTGATAATTGGTGCTGGACCTGCCGGGATTGCTGCAGCTCTGCAACTGAAAAGGGAGGAAATACCCTTTATTATATTATCTATTGAAGTTGGTGGATGTGTCAAAAACGCATATCTAATTGAGAATTTAATTACCTATCCTTCAGGAATTTCAGGAGTCAACTTATCTGAAACTTTAGAGAAAACCATTTCTCAACATAACATTCCAATTATCTTTTGTCAAGTTAAAAGTGTTGATTATGAAGATGAGCGATTTTTAATTAAAACAAATGAAAAAATATATACTTCTTCATATATGATCTTGGCAATTGGTTCCATTCCTTCTAAACTGAATATTTCTGGAGAAAAAATTGCTTATGAAAATCAATTGCTTAATTATGAAATAAAAAAAACTAATATTCAAAATAAAACAATCGCTATAATTGGAGGGGGAGATGTAGCTTTTGATTACGCTTTAAACCTAGTCAATAAAAATAATAAAATTATCATACTGGTTCGTTCAAATAAGATAAGAGCTTTACCCCGATTACAAGCACTCGTAAGATCTCATAATTTAATTAAAGTTTTTACCCACTTTCCAGTTGATAAAATCTTCTTGATGGATAAAAGTGTTCGCTTGTTGTCAAAATCTTCTTCATTAAATGAAAAACGATCTATCGATGTTAATCATATTTTTGTTGCAATTGGGCGCCAACCAAATCAAAAATTAATTAAATCAAAATTAAGGGAATTATTGAATGAATTAGAAGTCAAACATCGCCTATATTTAATTGGTGATTTTGCTCATCCTAACTTTCGACAAATTAGTATCGCTATGGGTGATGGAATTCAAGCTGCCATGAAATTGAGCAAAATATGGGTAAGAAATTGACAAAATAAGAAGGAAATTTAAAATTTTAGAGAACTTTTTTTATTTTCATTACTGTAATTTAATTTGTATATATTTTTTCACATAAAATTTAGTAAATACTGATTTGGTGAAATAATTGGAATTAGAAATTTTAAGAAAATTTGGTAAACCTGAATTAGCAACTTTATACATTGGCCGTTACAATAATGAAATTGTTGAATTTGTTGAAAGTGTGCAACCTCCATATTCCCATGAAGAAAAATGGGTTTTGATTCTATCTACTTTATACGGCTGTCCCATTGGTTGCTTAATGTGCGATGCTGGAGAATATTATCATGGAAAAATCTCAAAAGATGGAATGTGGCAACAACTACATTATATGATTTCTGAACGATATCCAGATTTAAATGTTCCTGTAAAGAAATTTAAAATTCAATTTGCTCGCATGGGTGAACCCAGTTTAAATGAAGCTGTTTTAGAATTATTAACAGAACTTCCAAAATTGGTAAATGCCCCAGGATTAATTCCTTGTATAAGCACGGTGGCCCCAATTAAGGCTTCGAAATTTTTCACAGAATTATTAAAAATAAAGCAGAAATATTATCGAAATGGGCATTTTCAACTTCAATTCTCTATTCATTCAACAAATCAAAAAGATCGACACTCAATAATTCCAATTCCTATTTGGTCATTTGATGAAATTTCTCGTTATGGAAATTTATGGCATGAAACAGGAGATCGAAAAATAACATTAAATTTTGCAGTAGGAGAAGGTGTTGAATTAATTCCTGAAAATCTTATTCCATTTTTCGATCCTGAGAAATTTTTAATTAAAATTACACCTATTAATCCAACTAACCAAGCTAAACAGAACAAACTAAACAGTAAAATAACACTAGACATGTTAAACAATAAAAACATATGTGATTCTTTTCGAAAAATTGGTTATGAAACAATATTAAGTATTGGTGAATGGGAAGAAAATCAGATAGGTTCTAATTGTGGTCAATATGCCACAAAAGTTATCCATGGAGAAGTGAAATTAAAAGAAAATTATACTTGCAGTGAATATGAAATTCCATTATAAGTGTAGGTTTGTTAAACATTTTTTATTACTGTGAATTTTTATATGGCATGTGAAATTTTAAAACGATAATGGCGGATTTAAAGCGTATCTTACTTTCAAATGTATTTTGGAAATTTAGATTCGGACTCTCACAAGATGATCAAGGTGAAGATCCAGGAATTACTGAAAAATGGTATGAAACAGGAATTCCTTATGATTCTCGTCGTTTGAAAGTATATGTGCCATCTACTTGGTCCTATTATCAAAACCGTAGAAATTTTTACCATTTTGGTACTGGATGGTACGAAACCTCCTTCTTCTTACCTTTACGGTGGGGTTCAGGAAATGGTAAAAAAATAACCTTAGTTTTTAATGGATCTAATTATAAAACTACTGTATGGCTGAATGGACAAAAAGTTGGCTTTCATGAAGGAGGTTATACTAAATTTTGGTTTGAAATTAACAATTTTGTTAAATTTGGAAAAGAAAATTTATTAGTTATCCAAGTAGATAATCGTTATGCTCCAAATAGAATACCATGGGGAAAAAACCCTCCATGGATGAATTACGGTGGTATTTACCGACAAGTTTATTTGAAACAAACCTCCAAAATTTGTATTGACGATATTAAAATTACTAACAAAATAGAGTTTGATCGACCTGTAGGACAAGGATATCAAAAATGCCAAGTAAACCTTAATATTCGTTTTTCTATCAAAGATTATCGAGAATATTCTAAACCATTCAAAGGAAGCGTTTTAGTTACTGTTAACGACAATTTTAATCAAATCACTCATGAAGTTCCAATTCGAATGAATGAAAAAGAAATTCAATTTATTAATACGACTATTCCTTTGGAAACGCCTACATTATGGTCACCAGAAAATCCTTATCTGTATGATATTACTTTTCAATTAATTGAAGAAAAGAATCGAATGGAAATTGATAGGGAAAATATACGTTGGGGTATCCGAGATTTTTATGTCAATGAGCATAATTTTTATTTGAATAATTCTAAGATTGTTTTATGTGGAATAAATCGATTTGACGATCACCCAGATGTTGGCTCATCACTGAACCCTCGATTAATTTATAACGATCTTAATATTCTAAAAGATGCAAATATAAATTGTATTCGCACAACATATTTTCCTCCCCATGAATCGTTATTGGAATTGGCAGATGAAATGGGATTTTTAGTTTTGGAGCAAATTCCTGTTTGGGGATTTTCAAGAGATGATTATACTAAGGATTATCTCACCAATGCACAGAAACAATTATGGGAAATGATCCATCGAGATAAAAATCATTGTTCCATTATTACTTGGTTAGTTTCAAGTGATTGTGAGACTCATACCGAAGAAGGAAGAAAATTCATGCAAGAATTATTGTCACTCTCTCGTGAATTAGATCCTTTTCGTACACATTCCTTAGTATCCAAAAATCCATTAGAAGATAAAACATTTGATTTAGTAGATTTTATTTGTACACGAACTGATTCTGGTTGGTATAGTCATTATAACACTTCACCAAGTGAATCTGCAAAATTTATTGATCAAGTTTGGGAATCAATTAAGCAACAACATCAGGAAAGAAAATTAAAACCATTAGTTCTATTGGAATTCGGTGCTGAAGCTATTGTTGGTAATAAATCATTTGCAAATGCACATTGGAGTGAAAATTTCCAGTATGATCTTTTGCGCGCTTATATTTCAGAAATAATTAGTAAAAAATACATTGCAGGTGCTTGCATTGGTCATTTTCAAGACTTTAGACTTAGTCCTTACAGCGGTTTTCGGGACAAACCACAAGAATTGAACAATAAGGGGATTGTAGATGTGCATCGTCAACCAAAAATTAGTTTTTATATAGTCCAACGATTATATCAAAAATGGGCAGATGCTGTAAAAAATAATCAATAAAAGGGATTCAGATCTGAAAATCTTTCTCCTTTATTTCTCTTTTTCTGATATTATTTTATATCTTTCATTCGATTATTGGAACTTGGAATAAATCCCAAATTTGATTACTCTCGTTATTTATTTTTTCGATAATCTTAGCGAAAGTAATATGCTTTTCTTCAAATTCAATTATCTTTTGGCGAATTGAATCAAGATTATCTTGAATTTCTTGATAATTTAAAGGAAGATCACTAAAAATACGGTTGATTGAAATTAATAAATCTCGAGATTGCTTTTTCTTCACATTTTGGTTAATCGCACTTGCTAAAATTTGAATAAGATAACTACTATACATATGAGCCTTCATTTTTTGCACTTCTTTCATTATAAATTCTTTAATGCCTTGAAATTCATATCTACCTGTATCCATAAATAATCGGATTTCTCGAAGGTAATGTGTTTCAAATTCATGAATTATACTCCGTGTCAAAACATCTAATTCATAATATGTCTTTAAATCGAGATTCGTGAGATTCTTTAACAATAAAGTCCCATGAACATGTTCTCCTAAACACATTCGAATTTCGCAATTTCCTCGCAAAACACGAAATAAATTATCTGAAGATAGCCCCAATTCATCAAAAAACAAATTTGAAGCAGATAAGAATCCAGACATTAGCTGAATATCGATAGCTGGCTCTTCTTCTGGGGCAGAAAGATTGATATAGAAAAAAGTAAAGCTATCATAATGAATGAATATTTCGATCTCTCCATTTAGCATCTTATAGCAATAATGGAAAAGTATTCCTTTAAACCTATTTTCTCTTTTTCTTTTTTATTTCTCAAACCAAAATTTTTTTAAATATGCTTGACTTACCTACGTGAATCATAGGTTATTTTATCTAACTTTTACCTTATAGTTATTAACGAGTTTCACAAATAACGTTTAATTATAATTGCGAGATGGTCGTAATGCCACGAAAATCAAAAAACGAAAAGATTGCTGAAAATGAGGAAAATTTTGAACAAGTTAAATATTTGTTAAATATGATAAATGAAGACAATGGAGTCCCACGGAACATTCGCAAAATTGCACAAGAATCTTTGGATTTAATTGATACTATCGATGATAAAGATAATACAGCGATTGTTTGTGCCAGTAATTGTATTTCTTTATTGGAAGACATCGCCCAAGACTTAAATTGTCCGCTTCATAGCCGGACCCAAATATACCAAATTTTAAGTTTATTAGAACAAATCCATGATGTATAAGGTTATTCACAACAAAATAATAAATAGTCCTTTTTTTAATCTTGATTTCTCTTAAATTCTCTTGATTTCCATTGGTGCGAATAAGTTTCCCTTTTTAATACTCATATCCTGGTGAATGGAAAAATCCTTCATCTGGTCTTTTCTTATCATCTTCATCTAATAACTCATTACGTCGTGTAGCAGCAGAATCATTTCCAACATCAGCTTCAATATTGACAGCCTTCATTATTTTCTTGTAATACTTTCGTCCTTGATGTAGGTAATAAATATTTTTCAAGTCTCGAAGGGAAATATATCCCCAGAAAGAGAATGGAAGTAAGAAAAAGAGGAAACCAAGCCATTGAAAGTTAAAAAGTGAAAAAAGATAAGTTGTAAGAAAATAAATTGAAGTAATTAAACTAATAATAAAAAGTATCAATCGTCGTTTTGAATTTCGTTCATATGTATTATTTTCTAATGAATTATAACATGAGCAACAAATAACAGGCATGGTTACTCCAAATTTCTCCTTATAGTAAAGACTCATTAAAATTGAAAAGAGACGATCGATTTTTGCACCGCAAAGTTGACATCTTATTCGCAGAGAATTGCGATCTTGTTCTATTTTGTCAATTTCTGACTTGGGAAAATAACAATCATCATTATGATAATGCTCACAGTGGTTGCAATGGAGCATTTTCTCAAATTCATGCGGAAATCGTTTTTTAAGATTTGATTCAATTATTTTATTATAATCGGTCTGTTGGGTACAATATGGAATTCCATCATCATCAATAGTCCATTCAGGATAAATAATGGAATCATTATCATCTTTAATAGATATATCGATTTCATTTTCTAAATCTTCTTTTCTTAAAATATTATCCTTATAATGGACTATTTTTTTCCCCCCAACTTATAATATTTATAAAATTGCGAATTTTTCTAACTAAAATAAAGAATTCTCTTATAAATAAACTTGTCCTTATATTTTTAAAAAGGATTAAAAATTTCAAAAAAAGAAAAAATTTTGCGCAGTTAATTCAACCAGATTTTACAATCCATCCGATGCATCCAAACTTTTTGATGCACCATCATCTTTTGGTTGAAGTGGTGCATTGATGAGATTTTAGTAAGTCAAAGAGAGAAATTTATACATTCCTCTTTTCTCCATATCTATAGTGGCTTTTTCTACCAAGGATTTCATTTCTTTATCCAAATAGACTGGAAATGGAGCATCTAAAAGAGGATATGGAATAAAATCCGCTTTCCCCCAATGAAGTTCCGTATTTGAATGAAAGGGATATTCTTGAATTTTCACTTTGACGTTTCTTTGAATGCCTCATCAGCCTTTAGAACGCGCGTAGTAAACCAACAGTGTTGGATTATTATAATTATTTTTGCGACGTTCAAGAAATTCTCTTGCTTGCTTAGATATTTTCATATTAAACATCCATTTTAATCTTAAGATGCGATCGTATTTGAAGATTTAGGTCTAAAAACGCTTGAATTATTGTAGTTTTAATCAGAATTTGAAATTCTCGTTTTTGATGCTCATTATAATGAAAAATCTATAATTTTTAGCAATACTTACCACTTAATATCTTTATATAACAAGATGAGAAATCTGGTTCTCATTTTGAAAGATCTTAAAATAATATGAATGAAGTAAAATAAAAAAAAGGATATTTATTCAAATAAAATAAAGATAATTTTTATTCTATCTAATCAATGAACCATTAGGAATTCCATTTTCAGGGCGAATTAGCGTAGTCCCTTTCTTTTTAAGATCCACGGCTAAGAGCATTCCATGAGAAGTAATTCCTCTAATCTTTTTAGGTGCTAAATTGGAAAGAACAATAATTTGGGTTCCAATTAATTCTTCAGCTTTGTAGGTTTTTCCAATACCTGCAACTATTGTTCGAAGAGATTCTTCACCTAAATCAACTTGAAGTTTTATTAAATGAGATGTATCAGGAACTTTTTCAGCCTCAACAATCGTGCCTGTTCGAAGATCTAATTTGGAAAAATCTTTATAATCAATTACAGGTTTTGCTGAAGAAGACTCCTTATTTTCCGAAGAAGGTTGAATTCCATGAATTA
The DNA here is from genome assembly GCF_054039255.1 of Candidatus Harpocratesius sp. NCBI lineage: Archaea > Promethearchaeati > Promethearchaeota > Promethearchaeia > Promethearchaeales > Promethearchaeaceae > Candidatus Harpocratesius > Candidatus Harpocratesius sp. The sequence continues at coordinate 39,223 of NZ_JBPLBG010000029.1, read as the reverse complement.
TATCTAATTTAGTTTGTAATTCTTTAATATCCAATTTTTGAAATAATGGTTTTGCTGGTGGAATTGTCCTACCTGCTTCAACTTTTAATTCTGAGGCTGAATCCCAAGAAATAGATTTAATAGATTCTTTACTTCCCAAAGCTTGAAGAATTTTTTCCCCTACGTTAGGAATAAATGGAGAAAGAAGAATTGAGAGTGTACGAACCATTTGAGACGCTAAATAAAAAGTGTGTCCTGCTTTTATTTTATCTTCCTTGATTATTTTCCAAGGTGCTTTATTATTAATATAAACATTACCTACTCTTGCAATTTTAATAATTTCGTTTAGTGCTTCCTTTAAGTGAAAATGTTCTAATAGATATCCTACTTTACTTGGTGCAGATTTGATAGTATCAATTAAAGTCTGATCTTCTTCATCTATATTTTCTGAAGTGGGACCATCCGGGATTTGTGAATCATATCGCTTGGTAATAAAGGATAATGTGCGATGAATGAAGTTTCCAATAATATCGTTAAGCTCAAGAATATCATTTCCAAATTGACTCCATAAAAAGTTAGAATCTTGTTTTTCAGGTCGATTTCTGAGTAAAGAATAGCGCCAATATTCGACTGGGGCAATTTCAAGTGCTTCATTTATCCAAATTCCAACTTTACGTGATTTTGAAAACTTCTGATTTTCATAATTCAAGAATTCAGTGGAAGAGACATTAAATGGCATTGTAAATTGCTTTTCTGGAGGTAAATCTTTGTTATATGCTACTAACAATCCTGGAAAGATAATTAAATGGAAAATAATATTGTCTTTTCCAATAAAATAAACAGAACGTGTGTCTGGATCATGCCAAAATTTATCGAACAATTTAGAATCTTTTTTAATTTCTTCCGCCCATTCTTTTACTGCCGATATATAACCTAATACTGCCTCAAACCAAACGTAGATGCTTTTATCTTTAGCATCTTTAAAGGGTGCAGGAATTCCCCATTCTAAATCGCGTGTAATTGCTCGGCTTGGTAACCCTTCTTTTAGAAAGTTTAAAGACATTGTACGCGCATTAGCAGGAATATATTTGTTATTTTCAACAAATTTACGAATTCCATTTTCACATTTATTAAAATCTAAATACCAATGCGTGGTTTCACGTTTTATTGGTGTCTTCTGGCAATGTTTGCATTTGGGATTAATTAAATCTTCAGGTTCCAGAAGTTTTCCACAAGCATCGCATTGATCACCTCGAGCGTATTCAGAACCACAGTGTGGGCATATTCCAACAACGAATCTATCAGGTAAATAAAGTTTATCATATTCGCAATAGAATACTTCTTGCGTCTTTGTTGAGACGAATCCATTCTTTTCTACTTGTCGATAAAAATCTTGAGTAAACTTAATATGGATGGGGTTATGTGTCTGAGTGTAATTATCATATGAAATTTGCCATTTTTCAAAAAGATCTTTAATAAGTTGATGATTTTTTTGTGACAGTTTTTCAGGTGTAGTTTTCTGTTCTATTGCGGAAACTGCCACAGGTGTTCCATGCACATCAGAACCTGAAACAAAAACCACATCATCTCCTTTCAAGCGACAATAACGGGCAAAAACATCACTGGAAAGAACTGAACCAATTAAATTTCCAAGATGTGGGATTGCATTAACATAAGGCCAGGCTGATGTGATGACCCATTTGCGTTTCTTAGTCATATCACTAAATATTGAAGCGCCATTTTCAAATTTTTGGGTATTTTATTTTTGCTTAAATTCATTCGGTTCTAATGTTTTTAACCATTCTAAAGTTCGTTTTAAACCTTCTTGATAACTAATCTTTGGAGTCCAACCAAGCATTCTTTCTGCTTTCTCAATAGAAAAATTCAGTCGAGATCCCAAGTTTTTTACAGTATAGGTTGTTAATAAAGGCCTGGTTTTCTTTTTCGTTAATTTCCACCACCATTCCATTAATTTCGCAATAGTTATTGCGAGAAAATAAGGAATTTGAGTTTTTGGAGGTTTGACTCCTAAGCCTTCAGCTAAATCTGTACATAACTGTTGAAAAGTTATCATTTCCCCATCATGGCATAAAAAACCTTCTCCTATGGCTTTTGGATTTGAACTTAAAATTATTAGAAGATCTATGAGATTGTCAATATAAGTAGGCCAAGTATGTGCATTTTTTCGCCAAAACATCATCTCTTTCTTGATGATTGCATCTGCAGTTAATGGAATAAAAGTCTGATCTCCTTTTCCATAAACCCAGCAAGCATACACCATAGTTACAGGTAATTGATACTCGTGGTAATATTTCCAAGCTATTTTTTCAGCTTCAATTTTAGTATCTGGATAAAGTTCACCCCATTTTTTTAAAGGAAAAGTTTCATCAATAAGAACATCTTCAATTGGTCCAAATACATCATTAGTGCTTATATATACAAATCTTTGAATTTTTGCATTTATTGCAACTTTGCATAAATTTTCCATCCCTTGAATGTTTACAGATTCAAATAATTCACGCGGTGCCCAATCTGTGACAACTCCTGCACAGTGAAATATAATATCTACTCCGATACAAGCACGTTCTAGTGATTCATAATCTGTCATATCTCCAATTACAATTTCTACACCCATAGTCTCAAGTTCTTTATATTTAGGATTGGAGCTTCTAACCAATGCACGGACGTGGTATCTATTTTGCAAATTTCTTTTAACTAAATGTGAACCAATAAAACCTGTGGCTCCGGTGATTAAAATAACTTGGGGTTCACTCATGGTTGAAGTTGAGAAATGAAATTTAAAAAATTTCTGATTTGAATAATTGAGTGTAGATTAGTTTTATTTAAAATCCAAATCCTTTAAGTGCGAATAAGTTTTGCACTATATCTTCTTTATTAATTTGATATAGGCTTGATTAAATTTGATTCTCTCAAAAAAATTAAATTATTTTTCTTCCACAATTTTCGCATATTTTTGATTTTTTATACATTTTTTCCAAACATGTTATGTGATAATGGGCATTACAATGAGAGCATCTAAAAATTGTTATTTTCTTTTCGTTTTTATTAATTAACGGTCTATTACAATATGCACAATCAAGAGATTCAATTTGAGGGGGAATTTCTTTAACCTTAATCATTTTTACAACAAATTTTGCCTTATCATCTGCAGAAACCAAAAATTTACGGCTACGAATACCTTTTAAGACATACATCGGGACTTTTAGAAGAGTATAACAATATGGGCATCTGAATAGATTTGCACCTTCGTCTGTTTTATCCGTCCATGTTCCTGCACATGATAAATGCATCGGAATTCCACAATGAGGACAAAATCTTCCAGAAATCTTAATGGCTTTATGAGTAATGGGAGATTTTTTTGAAAAACAAATTTGACAGCGGAGCATACTTAATGGATCTTTCATTTGTATCATTTCATCGTTTGTTGGTTTTCGCAAATCTTGAGCAATCTCCATCAATGAATCACTGGTATTAGAATTTGATTGTGGTTTGAGATGCGCCTCTTTTAACATATCTTTTTGTTTTGCATAGGAGATTATTTTTTCATAATATTCTTTTTTTGAGGTAATGATATTTATTTGTCCATTAAGTTTTTCCATGAAGCGGGAGAAATTTATTTTATTTGATGGATTTTCTCTTTTTTTTGAAGTAAAAATAAATAAATCAACATATATATTTAAACCTTCAATAATTTTTATCAGTTTTTCCATTTCAACAGTCATTTGAATTTCTTTTAACCCTGTTATAATTATTATCCTGCTTTTTTGACCACCGATTATTTGAATTTGTGACCTGATAGAATCTACTGCATGCTCAAGCGCAAAATAAAGTTCTTCTCCATTTCCTTCTGGATTGTGGGTTTTTAAGAATTTTTGGGACATTAATTGCTTAAGAATGGCTTGTGAATCACGACTTAACTGTGCTAAAATTTGTGTCTTGTTACTAAATAAGTATATACTTAAAAATTCCTTTGGAAAGAACTTGAACTTCATTTGAATGAATTTTTGAACACCTTTCAGTGCAACTTGAAATCTTGTTGGTCGGAAATCATTTTCTTTCATATTTTCAGTACAATCTACCAAAAGAATCCAATTTGTAATCATTTCATTCATGAATCCGTTCCGACCTTCAACAAATATTGATTGATGTTAAAAATATTAAAAATACCCACGTAAAAATTTGCTGGTAAAGGTATCTTTTTAATGAATATTTCTGATAGATTATTCATTAAAATTAAATACTTTTTTGAGTATTAAATTGTTATGCGGAAGCATACTAATTGTAAGATAAAAATTGTTATTTGTTTGCTAATTCTCGCTGTAAACATTGGATACTTTAATCATTTGGTGATAACAAATGATTCAAATGTTTTTGTTAGTCAAAAATCATCTGTAAATTTAGCAGATTTATCAACCTTGGATGATTTTAAAGAATCAAACGAGTTATCCATGTTACGCAATGTAAAAACAAATAATATTAAATATGACTTTAATGGTGATAATTTTAATCAATTATCTAATTATTCCATTTGGTTTAGAGTTCATGAATCGACTTCACAAGTCGAGGGAATTATGAATATATCGTATTACAATGCAGATCCTGTATCATTTTCAGCAATTCCTTTCCATCTTTTTGTTTTAGGTATGGAATATGATGCAAGACCAGGAAATATCCAAATTATTTCTGTAAGAAACAATTCTATTAATAAGGAATTATTGAATCATACAGTAAATACAGAAAAACAGATTCTTTGGGTAAATTTAACAAATCCACTTGAACCAAGTTCAAAACAATCATTTTCGATACATTTTATCATAACTTTACCAGATGGAGGTATAGATCGTAGCAGTGATTCTGGTTCTGATTTGGACCAATCTCGAATCTTTAAATTTGCAGTAGCTTATCCAATGCCTTGTGTGTGGGATGAAAAGGACGGGTGGAATCTAGATCCATATTTAGATATTGGCGATCCTATGTATACAGATATGGGTTGGTACAATTTTGCAGTTCAAGTTCCGAATGGTTTCATTGTCGCTGGCACTGGAGCAATAACTTCAGAAAATAATAATGGAAGTGAAAAAGTATTTTATTATGATCCAATGCTTCCAGTTCGTGAAATTACATTTTCTGCTTCCCGTTATTTTCAGACAGAAAGTGAAATTTATAACGGAATTAATATTACAACTTATTTTCTTCCAAAAGATGCTTATTTATGGGAAAATAATGCGATAGAAACAGCAGTTGGTGCAATACGTTTGTATTCTACAAGTGTCGGAGCCTATCCATATCCAACTTTCAATGTTGTTGAAGAGTATACTCATTACGGAGGTATGGAACACCCATTACAAGTATATATAACAGAATCAGCAAATCTTTATTATAATCCTGTTAGGGTTCTAAAACTTATTATCGCACATGAAACTGCTCACCAGTGGTTTTATCATTTGGTAGGTAATGATCAAATTGATGCTGGCTACCTAGATGAACAATGGGCTTGTTGGTTGGAAGATTTTTATATGAATAGTATTTATCCTAATGAAGGTTACCTTCATTTTGCAAGTGAAGTCCAAAAAACAAGAATATATAATTTTCTTAATGATTATAACACTTCAGGAAGAATAAACCAATCTATTTATTCATCAGGAGATACATATTGGGATTTAGCTTACAGTAAAGCTCCGATAATATTAGAGAAATTACGCCAATATTTAGGGAACACTACTTTTTTCCTTGGTGTTCAAAAGTATTTTCAAGATAATTGCTTTAAATTTGCTTGGTTAAGCGACATGAAGTTAGCTTTTGAATCAGTTGCTGGAAAAGATTTGAGTTGGTTCTTTAATCAATGGTATAATAATGATTTTCTTCCGAATTATCAATTATCAAATGTAATTTATGACAAAAATACTAATCTTCTCAATTTTACCGTATCTGATTCAAATCAAGAACGAAATCCATATGCATATGCACAAAACATATCATTAGGGTTTTTTGTTTCAACAGGTGAAATTATCTCTTCAATACCTATCTTTGTAAATGGTACTTCAAATTTCTCATTATCATTTCAAGGTACTATTGAAAAATTAGGTTTTGATTATGGTGAACTTGGATTGGCTGAACAAGTTGATGGAGAACAGTTTAAAATTTTCAATTCTCTCACAATCCAAACTATCGAGCCAGAAGATTCAGATGATGATTCTTCAACAGATGATGATTCTTCAACAGATAATACTGCGGCAAATAAAACGATAATTCCAGGTTATTCTTCAATATTTTTATCTGTTTCAATAGTTTTAGGACTAATAATTCTTAGAAAACGTTTAAAACCTCAATAAAATATTTTTTTCTGAATTTTTTTTTAATATTAAATATTATCTAAAATATTCTTAGTAATCACAACATAGAATATTTTTAAAAAAGGGAGATTATTATCCCATATTGCTTTTTATACTCATTCTCTTTTATATTATTGATTCACATGAGTCGAACTATTCATAAATATATTACTGCTCTGAGTCTACTGGCTTTATTTGTTTTTTCCATTCAACCCATTTCCATTTCAGCAGCCTCAGATAAAAATATCAGCATTCAAAATGATTACATTGCTTTGAAAATTACAGGTGGCCAAAATGTACCACAGTATTCTTTTTGGGCTGTAAACAATAATGACACAAAATATCAAGTAAAATTCAACAGATTATTCGAAGTTATTGATGAAAATGATAATGGTGTATATGATAAAGGAATAGATAGTATGGTTCCACGTTCAAATGAAGCGCTACCATCTTTCACCTGGGATTTTTCAGACATTGTAGATGAAAATGGAATAATAAAATTCAATATTACAAGCGTTAACGGGGAATTCACGATCCAATTCCGAAATTACCTCGATTCAAGTAAAGCGGAGTTAAAATTTGATATAATTATTGATAATTATAACTTTGTAAATGATGAGCCAAATGTGTTATTAGTTTTGGGATTTCATTTAATGGCAGATAAAGAACCTGTAGTTTTAGCACAAAATACTGTTAAATTCGGATCTGATGGTTATTTTGGTAGTGCTCCAAGTGCCACTATTGTTAACTCTTCTTCTTCAAATTCGACTAGCAATATTCCTGAGACAACCATTCCAAATGTTGCAAATACAATAGATGATAATTCTACTTCAGAAAAGACTACGATTGAGGTAAAAATGAGTGAAGCGGATGAAGAAGGTAATCCTATGGCATTTTTGGCATTTGAACATTTTAATGGTCAGTTAGAATATGATCCAACAATAGGCTTAGCAGATGATAATACCAATTCTGAATTATTATCAGTTCCTGGATATCCCATGTTAGGTTTTACTTTGATTGTGTTAACTGGTGTCTTTTTCTTAATAATAAAGAAATTCAAAAGATCGTAATTATAAAAACGATGGCTTTTTTTATTATTTTTTTCAACTCTTTTCAACTCTTTTTCTTTTTCTTTTTAGTAAATCAATCATGTCAACACACAAGAACTTGTTTTAAGAAAAATTTTTATTCTGAATAATTAAATATATGTATGGAACAATCACCTCAAAACATTTCGACAAATCAATCCCTAAATGCTAAAAAACAATCGAAAAATACCATACCGTTGAAATTAAATCTTGGTTTTTCGATCGGAGAAATTCCTGATATGATTGCTTACCAAGGATTTTCATTTCTTATTTTTACTTTCTATTCAGTAGTAATTCAGCTAGATATATCAAAAATAACTGTTGTTTTTATAATTTGGTCTATTATAAATGCATTTAATGATCCTATCTTAGGTGCATTATCAGATAAAACCAGAACAACAAAATTAACCGGTGGAAGGCGGCGACCTTGGATAGTTTCAATGATTTTACCTTTACCTCTGGTAATGGTATTTTTATTTACCCCAATTCAGACTACTCCAATTGTAACTGCAATTTATATGGCAATGATAATGATTCTTTTTGATACATTTTATACGACATATTCGCTTAATCATACATCACTCTATCCTGAAATGTTTCAAACAAATTCTGCACGTGAACAAGTTGGTTTTACTCGTAGAACAATAATGATTGTTGGATTGTTAATTGCTTTTGTTCTTCCAGGAGTTATAATTGATAATTTAGTAGGAACTGATCAAACCACTAAAAATCAATATATACTATGTGGAGCTGTATTTGGTATTTTAATATTTATTTTCATGCTAATTCATATTAAATATGGAATAAAAGAGCCCAAATTAGAAGAGATGAAATTACGGCAGACTTTTTCTTTAAAAGAATCGCTTAAATACACTTTAACAAATAAAGATTTCTTATTAATTGTATTCTGCTCTACTATGAATTGGTATGTATTTGGACTTATTCCAATGATATTACCTATCTATGCAAGTGCAAATTTCCAATTGGATCAAAGTTCTTTTGACACCAGTTTACTTTTAATTGTAGCTTTTTTATCATCAATTCCTGGTGTCTTTTTCTGGTCTAAAATGGACAGTAAATTTGGAAGTAGGAAAGCGTTCATGTTCTCTCATCTATTGTGGATCTTGTCATTTATTCCTCTATTATTCATCCAATCTTATCCACTTTGTTTAGTAAACATGTTTTTCATTGGTTTGGGATTAGGTGGTGCTCCATATTTTATTGATCGAAATATTTCAAATATTGCAGATCAAGATGAATTATTCACAAAACAGCGCCGAGAAGCATCTTTTTATGGTGTTCATGCAATATTCATTCGATTAGCAGGTATTTTACAAATTTTAAGTATTAATATCATTTTTTCATATAATGGGTGGGAGCAAGTATCATTAGATAATCCAACATATGAGCAGAAACTGGGATTACGATTATTGATGTCTATTTTCCCTGCAATTGCGTTATTAATCGGCCTATTTTTCTTATGGAAATTTCCTCTAACTAAGGAGAAAGTAAAAGAAAATCAAGAACAAAGAAAAACTCTAAAAATTGGAAATTAAAAGAAATCAAATGGAGATTAGGAAGAATGGTTGATAAAATTAAAATAGGAATAATAGGATTAGGTCGCATCAGTTCCCTTCATTTAGAAGCTTATCGTGAGAAATATGGTCTAAATGCAGAATTGGTTGCAATTTGTGATAAAAACAAAAAAAGATTAAAAAAAATCTCCAATGAATTTAATATTCCCGAAGAAAAATGTTATACTGATTTTGAAGATTTGTTAAAATTAAATCAAGTAGATGCTGTAGAAATTCTTTTACCTCATAATCTTCATGAAAAGGTAACAATAGCAGCAGCAAAAGCTAGAAAACACATTTCACTCCAAAAAGTTCCTGCCATGACATTAAGTCAAATGGATCATATGACAAATGTTGCGCGAGAAAACAAGATTAAATTTCGTGTATTTGAAAATTTTCGATTTCATGAACCTTATATGAAAGCAATGAAAATGATTAATGATGGTATAATTGGAGAAACGACTCGTATAGATTACCGAATGTACGCTGGTTATCAAACATTGGGTGGATGGGAAGTTCCTATAAAATCAAATTTGTGGAGATTAACTGAGAAAGCAAATTATAAATCACCCACAATTTTTGATGATGGTTATCATAAGCATTCTGTTATCTCTTGGATGCTTAAAGAACCAATTGAATCAATAATAGCATGGGTTGGAAAATATCAAATAAAGTTAGGCGGTCTTCCTACACCAATTTTCTGGGACAGCCCATCGAATATAACTTATATTTGCAAAAATAAATCTCATTATGCAACTTGGAGTCAAAATGTTCAAGATTTTTTCCCAATGCACACAGATTATTATAATTGCGATGAATATATGGACATAATTGGCGAAAAAGGGGCAATATTCATACCAGGATGCACAGGAAGCTGGTTTAAAGCATGTGAAGCTGGTCCTGGAAAAGAAGGTGTTCATTGGTGTACTGAAGATGGAAAATGGCATAGTGATACATCTATGAATTCAAATTGGCAACAGTCTTTTATTAATTGTTCCCAACATTTTATTGAAAGTATTCGTGAAGATAAAACTCCACAATTAACACCTGAAGATGCACGATATATACTCCAAATTGCTTTAGCAGCTGTAAAATCCAGCAGAGAACATTATAGGGAAGTAAAATTGAAAGAAATTGAAGATGGAATTTAATTATATGATAGAAGCAAAGAAAATGATTATTATTTAATTTGAATTGAATTAGCTAATTATTTACAAAATAATTAGAAGATTATCTGTTAGTGTAGATTAGTTCATATCACTTTTTGAATTTAGCAATATTGCTCCAAATTTAGCACTCGACACAATTTTTGGATATATTGATAGAAAACCTTTGTCAATCTTTAAAGGAGGGCGTTTCCATTTCATTTTTCTCTTTTTTAATTCTTGTTCTGAAATCATTATATCCAATTTTCTGTTTGGAATGTCAATTTTGATTTGATCACCATTTTCAACTAAAGCAATAGGTCCTCCTACATAAGCTTCAGGACAAACATGGCCAATACATGGCCCACGACTTGCACCACTATATCTACCATCTGTAATCATAGCCACCGAATCTCCTAATCCCATTCCAATTAACAATGCTGCTGGAATTGACATCTCTCTCATACCTGGTGATCCCTTAGGACCTTCATAAATTATGACTAAAACATCTCCAGGATTGACACTTTTTGATAATAACGCTTCTTGTACTTCTTCTTCTGAATGAAAAACTTTTGCTGGACCAATGTGTTTTAGCATCTTAGGATGAACACCACTTTCTTTAACAATACAACCATCTGGTGCAAGATTTCCCTTTAACACAGCAATTCCACCATGACTTGAAAGTGGTTTATTAAGAGAAGTAATTAATGGAGGTAGTGGTGCATGAGTATAATTTAGTATATTATCTTTAAGTGAAGTACCGAGAATTGAAAGACACTCAAGATGAAGTAAAGGAGATAATTCTTTTAAAATCGACAAAATTCCACCAGATTCATGAAATTTAGTTAAAGTTAGAGATGATGAAGGTTTTAGTTTTATTAATAATGGGGTTTCATCTGAAATTTTACCTATTATAAAATGATCCCAATTAAGACTAATTTCATTTGCAAATGCTAAGCTATGAAGCACCATGTTAGAAGAACCACCAATTGCTAAAGCCATCCGAATTGCATTTTCAAGAGCTTTTTCATTAACAATTTTAGTTATTGTAATTTGCTTTTTTATCAAATCCATTATTATATTTCCAATTTTTGAAGTTAATATTAACTGTTCTTGGCTTAATGCTGTAGTTAGCGCAGAATTTGGGAGTGATAGACCCATTGTTTCAATCATACATGCCATAGTATTTGCTGTTCCCATCATATTACAAGCTCCAACAGAACATGTATTTTCAATAATTAAATTAAGATCATTTTCATTTAAATCGCCTACATTCCATCTACCTATTGCTTCTTTGATATCAGAGGTAACAAATTCGCCAATTTCAGGGATGACACAAGGCTTCATAATACCTCCTGTAAAAAAGACTGTTGGTAAATCACATCTGATTGCTCCCATTAACATACCTGGTATAATCTTATCACATGATGCAATACAAACTAAACCATCAAAATTTTGTGCTTTTACTTGAGCTTCAAGAGATGCAGCTATCAATTCTCGCGAAGGTAAGACATATTTACTATGATTTCCATTATTGGCAATTCCATCACAAATGGCTATCGTATTAAATTGCATAGGAGTTCCACCTGCTTTTTTAATTGAAGTGGTGATTAAATTCCCAATTTTTTGTAAATGTACATGGCCAGGATTCATTGTATTATATGAATTAGCAATTGCAATTAGTGGTTTTTTTAGATCTGAAGGAGAATATCCACATCCATGATATAATGCTCGTTTATATGCATTTTCAGGTATTAATTTGATAGGCATTTTAATTTTCGCCAAAATTCTTTACTAAAGAGTAGTGATTCAACTTATTAGTAATAAAATTAAAATAATAAATGCTAGCTTATTTTGGAGATGAGTTATTTGAGCAAGAATCCAATAAAATCGCCATCAATATTAGATAAAGAATCAATAATGGAAAATAAAAAAAAAAATAATAATATTATAAAAACCGGTGGAGAATTAATTGTTGAGTATTTAATAAAAGAAGGTGTTCCCTATGTCTTTGGAATTCCAGGTCATGGATCCTTAGGTCTTACGGATGCATTTTATAAATACAAAGAAGAAATTCAAGTAATCCAACCAAAACAAGAAATGGCAGGTGTTCATATGGCTGTTGGATATTATCGAGTGAGTAGGAAACCTTTAGCTGTATTCACAAGCATTGGCCCTGGTGGAATTAATACAGCTATTGGATTAGCAGATGCATTCGTTGATTCTATGCCTGTATTAGTAATCACTGGTGATACTCATGTTCATATGCGTGGAGTAGGTGTTCTGCAAGAAATTGAACGAAAAAAAGACAGTAATTTTCCTAAAATTTTAGAACCTATTGTTAAACGGCAGTTTGAGTTAGCCCATGTGAATCAGATTCCTAAAGTGATGCAACGTGCATTTAATTTTATGATGATGGGGCGTCGTGGTCCTGTGCATATAGATCTTCCAATGGATATTCAATGTGCACCATGTAATCTACAATTACCAGAACCAACTAAACGTAGAACTATAGCTCGTCAACGAGGCGATCCCCATTTAATTAAAGAAGCGGCTTCAATGTTGATGAAAGCAAAAAGACCTGTTTTATGGATTGGAGGAGGTGTTGTTTCTTCTGAAGCATATAATGAAGTTAAATTACTGGCAGAATTCATTGGAATGCCCGTTTTGGCTTCAATGATGGCTCAAGATGCATTCCCTAACGATCATCCCTTATTTGCTTATTCAACAGGCTCAAAAGGAACAAAGTGCGGAATCCAAATTTCTCGCTCTGCTGACGTCGTTTTAGCTCTTGGAACGCGATTTGCAGATGAATCGACTTGCTCTTACAAAAAAGGAGTTGCTTGGAATTTTGGTCCAAATGAAGATGATACACGACTTATTCAAGTAGATATAGATCCACATGAAATTGGGAAGAATTATCCTGTTGATATAGGAATTCTTGGTGATATTAAAGCTGTTGTTGCAGAATTACTTATATACTTGAAGAATAACTTTATAAGGAAAGATTACGAAAAAACGGAATATTTTGCTGAACTTCAAAAATATCGAGATGAATGGAAACATTTTCTCAACGAATGGGCAAAACCAGATATTGAACCTGTTATGATTTCTTGTGTATTGAAAGAATTGCGCGCCTTTCTCAATAGGGATGCTATTGTAGTTACTTCTTCTGGAAATGTTCAAGCCCAGATAATCCAAGAATTTGAATTTTACGAACCCCACACAAATATTACTGCAGGTGGCTTTTCTACCATGGGTTTTTCTTTACCTGCTGCTATTGGTGCCAAATTAGCCGCACCTACCAAACAAGTAATCGCTTTAGTGGGTGATGGTGATTTTATGATGACAATGCAAGAATTACATACAATAAAACAACTGAACTTAAAAATTGTAATTGTTATTTTGAATAATTCAGGGTGGATGGCAATCACTGATTTACAACGTGCAGTATACGGTATGGATAGATCTTATGCTACTGAATTCCATGATCAAGATGGAAATATATATACTCCAAATTTTGCAAATATTGCTGAAGGATTTCACATCTGGAGCACTCGAATTTCAAAAAATTCTCAAATTAAATCTGCTTTATCACAAGCATTTGAACAAAAAGGTCCAGCAATCATTGAAATAATTGTGAATAGGGATCCAGAATATAGTGGAAGCCCTGCTTGGGGTTGGTGGGATGTACCTATTCCAGCTTATTTAAATGATAAGCGAGAAAAATATAAAAAAGAAATTCTTGAAGAATCGTTGAATTAAAATTAACTGTAATAAATTCATTTTTTTCATAATTTTCTTCATATTTTATAAGAAATCAAATTAAAAGGAAATAAATATTATCAGATATCATTTTCTATTCGACTAAAATGAAAAGGATAAAAATTACAATAAAAGAAAAAAAAATTAAAAATTAAAATCCTAACAATGATCTCTTGGAAAGTTTTACTATTTAGATTATTTTTGATATGATTTCCAAGTTTCTTCTAAATCAGGTCTGCGAATTGTTTCTTTGATATATTCGGCATATTCTTCGCCAGTTACACCTGTATCTCGACCAGTAATCTTCTTTTTACGCTCAAATTGAGCACAAATATCTAAAGCCATTTCTAATTTCTTAGCTTTTTGTACAAAACCAATGTGGTTTAATAATAATGCTGTTGCTTTAATGATACTTGAAGGGTCTGCATATTTTTCTCGACCTTCTTTAATCATTTTCAATGCAGAACCATGAATGGCTTCAAACATTGCGTATCGTTTTCCAATATTTGCGCTACCTGCTGTTCCAACACCCCCTTGAATTTGACCACCTTCATCAGTAATTATATCACCATAGAGATTTGGAGCAACAAATACTCGAAATTGACTCTGACGGGCAGGATCAATCAATTTTGCAGTGGCAATGTCTATATACCAGTCGTCCCATTCAACTTGTGGGTAGTCTTTAGCAATTCTTTCAGCCATATCTAAGAATTTTCCATCGGTTGCTTTAACAACATTTGCTTTGGTTATGACAGAAACTTTATTTATATTATTTTTTGCTGCATAATCAAATGCTAAACGGATGATTCGCTCTGCTCCTGGAGAGGTGATTACTTTAAAGTCAATGGCTAAATCTTCATTAACATTTACACCTTTTGAACCTAAAACGTAGGCACCTTCAGTATTTTCCCGGAAGAACATCCAATCAATATTCTTTTCAGGTACTTTTACAGGGCGCACATTTGCAAATAAATCTAAAGCACGACGCATGGCAACATTTGCACTTTCAATGTTTGGCCAAGGGCTTCCTTTCCATGGAGTTGTTGTTGGACCTTTTAAGATTACATGACATTTCTTAATTTCTTCCAAGACATCATCCGGAATAGCTTTCATTACTTTTGCTCGATTTTCAATGGTTAAACCTTCAATCTTGCGGATTTCTACTTTTCCATTTTTGATTTCTTCATCAAGCAGGAATTTTAGAATTTCAGAAGCGTGAGCTGTAATTGCAGGACCAATTCCATCTCCACCACAAACACCAATAATAATTGGTTTTAATTTAGAATAATCGATCCAATCTCCTTCTTCTTTCATTCGCTTTACTCGTGCAATTTGATCTCGGACCAATTCTTCGAAATGTTTCACAGCATTTTGAATTTCTTCTTCAGACATATTTTATCACAGTTTTTTTACTGATTGAAAAAAAAAAGTTTGTTAATAAAAAAAGAAAAATAATAGAGAAATTTATTCCTATTCCCTGTAGAATAAAATTTCATCCCAAGGTTGTCTATATAATCGGGTTCGAAGGCGTTTTTGGTCAAATATATGTCCCATCATACCTATTGATCTACCCAATACAAACAACCCATTTAATGCTTCACTATTAAGTATATCTTGCTTTTCTTCTTCAGTAAATCCAAGATTCTCTAATAAATCGAGGAAACAGATACCAATGCATCCATCTACATTTAAAATTAAATTATTTCGTTTTGAAGTAGTTAATTTCTCGACTTCTAAAGCATAATCTAAATATGGATGAGTTGGAAAATTAGAATTTACAAATTTCTTGAGTAATTGAACTCGAACATCAGGATTTTGAACAGATTTAATCCGATGGCCAATTCCAGGAATATTTTTCTTCTCAACTTTCTTCATATAATTTATGAATTCCATGGGTGTCATGCCTTTATCTTTAGCCATTTTGAAGTATTTTGCACCATCACTAATTGCACCACCAAATCGCGGTCCAATTGTTAGAATTCCAGCAGCTAAAGAAGACATTAAATCTTTTCCTGCACGGGCAGTAACAATTGCATTATGAGCTCCAGAAACTGCAGGTCCATGATCCGCTGTGAGTTTAATTACCATTTCAATATATTCTTGAGCATATTCAGGTAATTCTTTTTTAAACCAAAGCATTCCAATGATGTATCCGAGGGATTTCTTTTCAGTTATGATTTTATCTAATCCTTTACCATTATACAGTGGGACATCTCCTCGATCATCTGTAATCGTACAGACCATGTCTGTTGGACGTCTTACCAATCCTTCCTTTACAGCTTGAGCAAAATCCATTGGAATTTTTGGAGGTTCAAATTCTATGACAGGATCAATTTTTCCTTCTGATTTTAATTTTTCAAATGTTTCACGAATTTTATCTCCTAAAGTATCATATGTATCAGGAACAATCGCTCCAGCAGCTTTAAGTGCTGAATTTTTTGCATCAGCAGTTTCTTTATCACTACCAGCCATTGCACCAGCATGACCAAATTGAAGTCCTTTGGGTAAGATTTTTGCAGCAGTTCCAGTTACCCAGATAATTAAAGGTTTTGTTATTTTACCTTCTTTTAAGGCATCAACAATTTTATATTCATCTGTACCACCAATTTCTCCCAAACAGACAAGCATTTTGATTTTTGGGTTACGTTCATAACGTAACAGATGATCAATTAAAGAAGCGCCAGGATAACGATCTCCACCAATGGCAATACTTTCATAAATTCCATCAGAATTCTGAGAAATCATAAAATTCATTTCATTACTCATACCACCAGATTTTGAAACAAATCCTACTGATCCTGGGCGATACAATTTAGAAAGAATTACATTTTCAATTGTACCTGCAGTATTTCCAATTCTAAAAGCACCAGCTCGAATTCCTCCCACAGTAGCAGGACCAATTATCCATTTGCCCCGTTCTCGAGCAATTTTACCTAAAATTCGACTTTGTCTTTCAGGAATTCCTTCAGCAATGATAGCAATAGTTTTGATCGAATCGAGTTCTAAAGCTTCTTTGCTAGTTTCAAATGCAGATCTGAATGAAGCAAAGTTAACAACTACACTTGCATTGGGATGTTTTTGTGCGGCTAAAGAAAGATCTTTATAAACAGGTATGATAATTTCATGTGTGCCAAAGAAAACTTTGTGATATGCAATATAATCAGTCTGAGTGGGACGAATAACTGCTGCCACACTTGGAGTTTTCCGTTTGCAAACATAATCAAAATCAATCATTCGCTGGATTGCACGAGTTTGAAATCCATAGACAATTGCTTGAGTATTCTCATTAAATAATTCGTAGTCTTCCATTTTAATTTCCTCCTTTCAACGCAATCGGCACTATCCGTGTCAATGGTGTATATCGATCATATACTTCAATTGGTATGTCTAATTCTTTTCCAATATCTTTCATCATTTGTAAGCCTTCTTTTTCATAAGGACCGCCTCGACGAACGTAAATTTTAACATTTGCTTTTTTCAAAGCATCAACTTTTTTACGAAAAGCATTTACAATTCCAGCAAAAGTGGCTTTAACGTTGGTAAAGTTTGCAATACCACCAGCAATGAAAAGATATTTGGGTTTACCTTCAGGATCTGGATTACGAGTCATTAAATCTATAACTGTTTCAGCATAGATTTCAGTATGCTCTAATGAAGGATTACCAGAATATTCTCCATAATTGCTTAATTCATTTCCGTATCCAAGATCTGCAATAGTATCAGTAAAAATGACAGATGCACCCCCTCCGGAAAGAAGTGTCCAGATATGGCCATTTGGGTTTATTATTCTTAACTTTAAAGAAGCACCTGTTTTTTCATCCAGTTCAGCTATTTTTTGTTCTTCTGGCATCAGTTCTTGTCCAAACCCTCCAGGAAATTCGATAGGGTTTTCTGGATTGCCCCATGTATCTGGATGTAAGAAATAGGCAGTATTATCTAAACGAGATTTCAAATCTAAAGGTACAATTTGTTTATCTTCAGAAATTGCAAATGGATTAATTTCTAAGAATGCAAAATCTTGATCTTGATAAACATGTAATAATCCTCTGATAAATTTCTCAACTAAATTGGATAGATCGCCCAAATCTGGCAATTTCTCTTTAAAATCGAACTTATCTATATCTGCATCAAACGGAACAGGAATATGAGCAACTTTATCCCAATTTTCTTCTACGAAGATTCCTCCTTCAACTGAAAAATGAACTATATCGTGATCTCTATCTGATGTTATTGAAACATAATATTCTGTTTTATGAGGAACAAATGGTTCAACTAATAACCTTTTTAGAACACCTTTTTTACCACGAATTTCAAAAGTTTTTCCGAGTTTTTCGGCTGCAAATTGTTTTAATTGGTCAAAATTTCCATCTAATAACAGCAGATTTGCTTTTCCGCGTTTACCAAACAGTTGATCAGGTTTTGCCACCAATCGATCAGTTTTCAACCAGGGCTGCTTTTCAGCTAGAGCATCAATATCGGTTTCCGGAGTGAGAATTGCTAATTTATTATGAAATTTAAATTCCGGAAAATATTTTGGGAGCTGGCTTGCAATAAGCTTTTTCCCATCATATTCATAAATTGGTTTTTGTGCCATTGTAGGTCTACTTGTTTTATTTATTTCTTTTTCTAATTTGAAAGTTGAAAAATAAAAAAGATAATAGATTTTTTTAAAAAATATTTATTTTAATTTTGAGCTTACGTATGTAAGTTTTCCACCAGCTAAGATTATCTCTCTGTCTCGCTCAGAAAGATCATAAGTGACAGGAATCTCAATATTTTGAGTAAGATTTTTCACGATAATAGGCTTTGTACCTTCTTTTAATGCTGTAGCAATACCTAAAATTGCCAATTTATCTCCTTGATTAATTTTATTATAATCTTCTGGATTTTCAAAAGTTAATGGAACTATTCCAAAATTTACTAAATTATCTCTATGAATTCGAGCAAAAGATTTCGCTATTTTAAATTTAATACCTAAATACATAGGAGCCAAAGCAGCATGTTCACGACTTGATCCTTGACCATA
The DNA here is from genome assembly GCF_054039255.1 of Candidatus Harpocratesius sp. NCBI lineage: Archaea > Promethearchaeati > Promethearchaeota > Promethearchaeia > Promethearchaeales > Promethearchaeaceae > Candidatus Harpocratesius > Candidatus Harpocratesius sp. The sequence goes on along the minus strand of NZ_JBPLBG010000029.1, from coordinate 20,293 downwards.
ATTTTCTGCAGCAATAATTGCACCACCTTTATTCTCTTTTGCCTTCATTGCTCGCCCATAAAAATCTGGATCAATCTGTTCAAAAACATGTTTACTGATTTCTGGCAAATTCGAGCGTAATGGTAGTATTTTTGCACCTGCAGGCATTATATGATCAGTTGTAATATTATCTTCCACCTTCATTACTACTTCAATTTCTTCAAAATTTTCTGGAAGTGGTTCAAATTCGGGTAAAGGTGCAATATTTGGACCTCTAATAATTTCAACTTCTGATCCATCTTTTGGTGGTTCTAAAATCATGGAATCATCAATATGGATTTCATCAGGAAAAGAAAATACTGGATAAGGTCCTAATTTTTTTGGATCAGTAAATTCTCCAAAAATAGCTGCCGCAACAGCTACTTCAGGACTACTTAGATAAGCATTAGCTGTTTTATTTCCAGTTCGTCCAAAGAAATTTCTATTAAAAGTTCTTACCACAGTAGCATTGGTTTTTGGAGCAAATCCCATTCCTATACAAGGTCCGCAAGCAGATTCTAAAATTCGAGCTCCAGATGAGACAATATTTGCCAAAGCACCATCATGAGCTATCTGTTCTAAAACTTGTCGTGATCCTGGTGCAATTCCCAAGACTGTATGTGGTGCAATTTTTTTACCTTTCAATAATGCAGCAACTGTCTCTAAATCTTTTAATGAAGAATTTGTACAAGACCCAATCGCAACTTGATCAACTTTCATTCCTATTAATTCTGATAATGGAACGACATTTCCAGGTGAATGAGGTTTTGCTACCAAAGGTTCAATTTTAGATAAATCGATTTCAATAATTTCATCATAATCTTCTTCTGAACCAGCTGGGATTTCAACCCATTGTTCTTCTCGACCTTCTAACTTTAAAAATTGATGAGTTATTTCATCACTTGGAAAGATGGAAGTCGTTGCACCTGTTTCAGCACCCATATTTGTAATAGTTGCTCTTTCAGGTACGCTTAAAGTCTTTATTCCAGGACCAAAATATTCGAGTATTTTACCTACTCCTCCTTTGACACTAATTCTGCGTAAAACTTCTAAAATAACATCTTTGGCAGTTACGTATTCTTGAAGTTGGCCTGTTAGCTTAATTCCAACTATTTTGGGTGTTTTAAGGTAAAATAAACCGCCTCCCATTGCAACAGCAACGTCTAATCCACCTACTCCTATTGCAATTTGACCCATTCCTCCTGCAGTTGGTGTGTGGGAATCAGACCCGACCAGTGTTTTACCAGGTCGTGCAAAACGTTCTAAAAAGACTTGGTGGCAAATTCCATTTCCAGGTCTAGAAAATTTAATGCCAAATTTGGCAGCAACAGATTGTAAATAACGATGGTCATCTGGATTTTTAAAATCAGTTTGTAAGGTATTATGATCAACAAATGAAACAGATAATTCAGTTTTAACGCGATCTAATTTCATAGCTTCAAATTGCAGATAAGCCATAGTTCCAGTTGCGTCCTGTGTTAACGTTTGATCAATTTTAATACCTATTTCTTTCCCAATTTCAAAAATTCCTTCAACCATATGATCTTGAAGAATTTTTTTCGCGATTGAGCCCATTTTTTTTGATCATCTCAAAAATTGAAAATGTAGGGCAATGGTCCCTACTTGATAGAATATAACATATATCTATTTTTAAAATTTACTTACGAACATACCACAATCCCAAAATACCAGATGAAAATTCAGAATTATGTTAAAAACTGATCTATTTTTTGCTCAATTATTTTGATTTTTGAGTTGATGTATCCGATCGTGTTTTAATCAAAAACTAAATTTAACCAAAATTCTGAAAAAAAAGGATTGTAATCAAAATAATGTTTAAAATATTAAAAAAAAATATACCTCTAGATGAAAAAAGTCGAATATTATAAAAAATATTTTTAGCAAGATTATGAAAAAAAAATAACTAATCTAATGTCTTATTTTCGAAAAAATTTCCTTTTTCCTTTAGTTTTAGGCATTTTTTTAGCAATGTCTTGGTTGAATAAATTATCCAGATAAAAATTTACATGAAATCTGTGATACAAAATTTGAGCAATTAAATGAAGACCATATTCTGAAATTTGATTTTGAAATTCCCTTTCTGCGGCTGATTTTAAATCTTCAATGTAAATTAATTTTGGTTTGTATTCATTAATTTTTCCTAATTTACGATAATATCGTCTATCTAACCTCTCCCATTCTTTGAAAATTTCGTTAATCTTATTTGCGTACTTAAAAAGTGTTTCTAAAGCATCCCTCATTACTTCAATTTGCATTTCAGGGTCTAAAATATCAAGTGCTTTTTCAATCAGTTCTTTTTCAAAATTAAAGGGTATAGATTCCCAAGAAATGTTTTTAACTTTATTTTCTGTGGTAATAACTAAGGCTTGATCCGTTTTTCCAATTAATTGGGTTTCATCTTGCATTTCGCTGAAGAGAAACGGATTTTTAATTTCACTTGGTAGAATTTGATTGAAAAAATGATTTAAAAACATTGCTTGATTAATAGATGAATCCTGATGTGCTAATATTATTATAGGAGTTTCGATGATTACAGCATGAAAAAGTAACAGAGTTATTTCTTCTCCATATTTTTCAAGAATCTGTGATAATGTTAATTTCTGTGTTTTTCGATTTATTTTTTTTGTTATATCTGCGATCATATCAATAATTTCATAGCCCACGATTTTTAATGACGGTGAAATAAATGCAACAAATGAATGCTCACAACAAACTCCAGAATCAATTTGCACTTTTTTCAAAGAATTGGAATTTTTTTCAAAAATGAAGCGGGGAAGTTTTACTTTCTTTGGTGTATGACATGTAGGGCATTCTAAATTTAACCATATTTCTTCGCTCATTTGATTTTCACATCTTTAGTTATTAATATTTAGATTCTTAAAAATTGTGGTACTTTTTAGTAGTTATCATTGTTATCAAAAAAATACTCTGAATTTCATATTAAATATCGATGTAAATAATACTTTTTATCAGATGTAATTTTTTTACAAATTTAAAAAAATATAATTCAAAATTTTTTTAAATGGTCATAAGTATTTTTAAAAGATGATAAAAAATGAAGTTAAAGGAAATAATACATAATTGGAGTATTAAAAAACGTGTTTTAGTGTTACTAAGCTTTATATTCTCTTTTGCAACGCTAGCATTAGTAATATGGGTTGTTTTATTGCATCGAAATATGGATCTTTTCAAATGGAATCCAGCTCAAAATAAGATATTTATATTTATTTGCTTAATTGCTGGTTTAATTCCTATAGGATTCTTGACTGATTTTTTTATTCGAGCTGTTAAAGTAAAATCACCAAAAAAAATTCCAGGAAAATATATTTATGCTTTGGTCTTAATAGGAATAATTTTACCTAGTGCATATTTGGTCTATTTATCACCATACAAACATGTAGGAGATAAAGCGCCTGAATTGATGATTATTGATCAACCAGGATCCAGTGGATTTCCAAATTTAGCTGTTACATTTTATACCCAAAAAGGAACTATAAATTGGATAAGATATGGAACAACTACTGACATGACTAATCGAATAGATGAGAATAGCAAATCAAAGACTCATGCTTTTGTATTAGCTGATTTAGTTCCGAATACTCTCTATTTTTACCAAATAAATGGAGAAGGCACTATTTATAATTTTACATATTTTCCTTCAACCGTAGAGAATTTACGTTTTGGTATTAGTTCTGATGCTCATATTGGATTAGAAGAAGCTAATCGTACAGCTACGATTCATATTTTAGAACAAATGGTTAATCCTGCTAATCAATTTAGTGCGTTTTTCTGTTTGGGTGATATAGTTGATATGGGGAATGACGATTCAATGTATAAAGAACAAATAGATCTATTTTCTCAATTTACCACATTAATACCATATCGAAATGTAGTTGGAAATCACGATGCATGGTTTGGCGGTATTGAATTTTGGAAAGAATATTTCTATCCATCTGAGACACCTAATGATTCCAGTGATTCTCAATTATGGCATCAATTTGATTTTGGAACAAATATTCATATATTCACACTAGATTTAGAGTGGGGAACTGAGACATATACAAAAGAACAGCAAACATGGTTTGAAAATAAGCTTAAAGCACTTGATCCAGATGATTGGATAATCGTTATGAACCATGCATATTATTATGCATCCAGTACTGAATATCAAGGGGTCCCTTGGTATGATAATCCTGATATGATTAATACTTTTCAAGCGCTCTTCAAGCAATATGGAGTAGATATGGTTTTTTCCGGGCATGATCATCAAATGGAACACATTGATCAAGAAGGTGTGAATTATTTTATCGTCGGAGCGATGGGAGGTCCCCATGATCTTGATCCAACATATTATTCCCCAAATTCCATGTTTTTTGATAATACACATTTCGGATTTGCTGATGTGCAATTCAACAATGGAAATGTAACTGTCTCTTTTAGAACTCCTGAAAATGTTCTTCTTTATAATGTAACTATTTCTAAATAGTTACTATTTTTTATTTTCTTTTATAATTACAGTGCGAATAAGTTTATTTTCAAAAATGGGTCATGGAATTATACTTTGAAGTATTATAAAAAATAGAATTTGATAAAAGAATTTTTATTTTCTAAGAAATGGTTGTGACAATTTTTTCTGATCAAGTACGATTAAGTTTGATCAAAAAAATTTTAACTGCGAATAAGTATAAATTGAATCAAAAGCAAAAATTCCCGTTGCATGTAGTATTGGTGTACTGCAAATGTAATATTATAGAATTTTTGACGTTGTAGTGCCCCCTAAATATAGAAGAAGAGAATTTGTTAGAAAATTAATGATAAATATGCTTGATCACGCAAAAAGTCATCATGCCATTCAGCATTTCTCCAAATTGTTAAGAATAACAATGTAGCATGGAATCTCTATGCAGATCTTGGATTTAATGAAATCTATGAATATTTGTAACATAAAGGTGATAGATGAAAAAAGATGAAAAAAGATGAAAAATAAGATGTATAATATAATGATGAAGTTCTGTTATTTCGATTAATTCATTTTATTCTTTTTCTCTTTCCCAATCAAAATCAATAAGTACATATTTATTAGTATAGAAATAAACACCAATTAAAATTATACTAACTACAGGACCCCATATAATATTTCCAATTTTGAAGGTTCTATCTCCGATTGTCATATTTCCAAATAAATATAGTTCACCAAGTAAAAAGACACCGAATGCTTGAAATAGATTAAGTATAATGCTCGGATATCCTACATATAAACCTGCTTTTTGAACTTTCGTTTGTCGTTCATCATCTTCTGCTAGATCTGCATACATAATATATGGGAAGAGATACCAACCCCCGATTACAAAAGCATAACTTCCAACTAGAATTAATCCTAGAAATAGAGTGTTATTTACAGGAATCAATCCTATTAAGGAGAGTGGCATAAAAATGATTCCAAATAAGAAAACTCGTTTAATACTTTTGGTTTTTCCATGAATTGAAATTGATCGTTTCCAATAACCTAAAAAGAACATGATTCCAAGAACCAAACAACCAGAAACAATTATTTTTTGAGTTGTATCTAGAAAGAGAACTTCTTCTAAATATTTCAGAATTACTGTTCCCGCCATTACCCAGCCAATCGAGGCAAATCCTTGCATGAAAACAACAAGTTGATATCTTTTATTTTTCAATACAACTTTAAAATTCTCAATTAAATTCGGTTTTTCAACTTTACGAGGCTCAGTCGGCATAAAAATTGCACTAAAATATATACTAATAAGAAAAATTATTCCGAAGCTAATTACTCCCCAAAAATAAGTAGGAGGAATGTTATTTGGATCTTCAGCAATTTTGTCATTAAAATCAGTTAAAATTAACAAAGCAAAAAGAGTTTGAATGATTTGTCCAGTTATATTAAAAATATTTTGAATTTGAGAACATTTTGGGCGATCATTAACATTAAATTGCTCTGCCATCCACGCTTGGTAAGGAGTTGTAACAGCGTACGAGATTTCAAATATAGTATTCCAAAGAAAAAGCCATCCTAAAAGTAATTGCTCTGATGGATTATCTAAAAATAATTGGGGAATTAAAAGACAAATAAAAGAAATTACCAATACAGGTGCAAGTAAAAAAACATAAGGTTTTCGACCACCAATTTTCTTAATATAGGTAACATCACTGATCCAGCCAAAAAACGGTTGAGAAATTGCAATTGCGATATATCCAATTGAAATTCGGATAGAAACCTTCGTTTCATCAAGACCAAAACCAGTAGTGTATAAAGCAAATAAGGCAAAACCAATTAATCCTAATAGAAGAGAGGATCCAATGCGTGGGAATGCAAATAGAAGCATTTTTTTTGTGGATGAATCAGGAATTTTATTTTCTAATTCAGTAAAATTATTTGATTCCATGTTTTTATAATTAGATCAATTAATTATAAAAAAGTTAATAAAAAATGCTAAAAATATGATTATGCTAAAAAAAATCAATATTGTGGATTAATTTGATGAATTTCCTGCATTTTTATTAATATGAAGTCACACCACATCTATATATTAATCAAGAATGTAATCAGATCGTTTCAAAATTTCCTACTAAAGAAATGAGTTGAAACTTATTCGCACTATTTGGTACAAATTAATTTATATTTAAAGCAATTTAATTATTCAATTTTTTGAAAATTTGTTGGGCATGCTTCATTTCTTGCTTAATTTCATCATCACTTGGTTGGGGGGCGGTTATTTGTTCTCTTTGACAAAATTCCATCATCTCATATATGGAAACATTTGCCAAAGATGCAGCTTCTGCCATACTCACTATTCCTTTTCTATATTTTTCTGCAGATTCTTTCATCTTATATTCTTGAATTTGTTGTATAAGGAATTTTCTTATAAGCGATGATCGATCAATATGTTCTTTTTTTGATATTTCATTCAATATTTTAATTTCTTTCTCCTTCATACGCGTAGAAATTACGTTAGCCATTAATCATTTTCTCCTGTATTTTGTATTAACTCTTTTAAATAATAATATTCTTTTACAGAAATTGCATGAACTTCTTCAAGGTTTAAAAGCACTGATAATAGCATTTCTGCATTTATTTCTTTAGTTTTGAACTTCTGAAAAAAAAATTGTTCAATTTTCATAACATATATTATGTGCTGACGAAATTTCTTGTAGGCTCTTCTATCTGCTGTAATAGTTATCCCTGATTCTTTACCCAAAACAAAACAACTTGTTTCACCTGGGTCTCGAAATAAATATAAATCATTAGAAATATCAATTGGAATTATAGGAATTTTATATTATTTCAATATTAATTCTGCTTTTTCAGCATCAGGATAATGAAATTCCTTTCCTTGTATTACAACCTCTGTATATACATTAGTATCTATGACAATAGGATATTAGACAAGATTGGCAAAATTTTCAAATTAATTTGCTTGAACCAATAAAATTAATGAACAAGCATCCAATATCCATCTCACAATAAATATATACAATTATAATTAAAAAAATATATTGCTCGTATACGTGTAAAAATAATAAAAAAAGCCTAATCATCAACAACTAAATTGAGATCTTAATTAGAAAAAATAATGAAATGCTGTGGGATATTCAAGCACAATTTCAATCAGAATTGTTGGTTGAAGATGAAACAAGGAGTGAGCTTTCAAGATTTTTCACCACTTATCAGCTGTAGAAGAATCAAAAAGCCTGGATAAGATACTTGATTAAAGATTATAAATAGAGGTGGAATATAGAAACGGGGTGCGAATAAGTTTTCAATGTTAAGATGCATCTATTTTTCAACTAGATCGCATAAATTGACTAAAAATTATTTGATATTTTTGCCAGTGCATTCTTTTATAAATTGTAGCTATGATAGAGAGTTGTTAGTATAAAAAAGGGATAACACAAGAGAGATTATACTCTTAATGAGTTTAAATGGTATGTTACAAAGCAAATCAGTATGATTTTTTATGAATAATCTTATGATGATTCAATCTTTAATATTAAATTCAAAAAATGGTATGAGTATAAAGAAAAAAAACCTTAAAGGTTTAAAAAAAAAGAAAGGTTCATGTTAAGAACCCTCTATTTACAAAATAAAAAATGTTGTGATTGTTATTGTTGAAAGGTGGGATTGGATGTATGTTTTTTGTTTAGGTTGTGATTCTTTGCTAATTAAAAAGAAAAATTATTAATAAGCATTAATTGAAAATAATTTGTGTAATTAATATAATCCAAAATCATAAGATCAATACAACTATATAAATATTCAGCAAATTAATTAAAATTAGCCCAATATTGAAATAGAATATGATATTTGTGTGTAGATTAGTTCAAAAAAAGATTTTTTTAAAATTCAAAATAAGTAAAATAGTTTCATTTTATTATAATTTGAGTCTAAAAAGTAAGTTTTTGGCACATATTTACTATTAAAATGCGCTTTTATGGGAAACTTTAAGAATGAATTCATGTTCATGTAAGTTAAATATTCACTGACACACTTGACATATTCTTTTTAGAATAAAATGAATAATATTATGGAGCTTTTATTATAATGTCCGATATTAAAAACCTAACTCCAAATGAAGAGCGAGTATTGTACGGGATCGTCCAGTTTCCTGAAAAAAATGATAAGGAATTAGCTGCATTACTCCAGATGAAAGATTCAACCTTAACCTCTATAAAAAAAAGACTAGAGCAAAATAATTTTTTTTCTTACCATTTTATTCCGCAATTAAATCGTTTGGGTGTTGAGCTTTTAGGAATTATTTTTACTTCGTTCAATCCAACCATTGATTTTGAAGAACGAGTGAAAATTACCAAAGATAAGATTGAGAGTGCTCAAGAAATATTCTATTCCGTTGGTGCTCCTGAAATGGGATTTTCATTAAGTTTTACTCAAAATTATAGTAATTTTTGTGCAATAAACGAAAAAAGAACTGAAACATTTGGTGAAAAAGGATTATTGGAAAAAGAATTTCCCCGAGAAGTTATTTTTCCCTTTAAAATTAGTTCCATTGATGAATTTTTTGACTATTCACGTTTATTTTATTATCATTTTTCACATTCTTTAAATGGAATTAAACTTCAACCATCAGTTACTAAACCATGGTTTAGTCCACAACCACAAACTACTTTAAATGAAAAAGAGAAAAAAGTCTTTATTGCTTTAATTGAAAATCCTAAAGCAACCATGCAAGAAATAGGAGAAAAAGTAGATCTTTCCCGACATACTGTTGCTCGCATGAAAAAAAAATTCTTTAGTGAAGATCTAATTCGAATTAAAATTATTCCAAATTTAAAAAAAATTGGTTTTAAATTATTAGTTTTTTATCACCTAAAATTTAGTCCAACAGCAAAAATAAATAAAGAAATCATACAACAGTTAAATTCTCCTTCAACTCTTTTCTGTGCACATCGGAAATTTACTGCTGTAATAATAAGTGCTTATCCTGAGTATTCTGCATATAAAGAGGATAAAGTTAGAAAATTAACGTTTTTGAAAGAAAATAATATATTAAATTATACTCCTTCCCCTCGAAAATATGTATTTGATCAGATGCAGGTTATTAAAGATTTTACTTTCTATGATATAACAAAAAAGATTCTTGGATTTCCTTTAGATTAATTAATTTAGACGATCAATTAAATCAGATGTATAAGATATCCAAAGTTTGATATATGATCGAAATTCATCCATGCTTTTAAATTCAACTTCAATCAGATTAAAATCTGCAGGTAATACCTTAATATTTGGGTTCACTCGAAAGAATCCTTTTTTTATAATTTCAAAAAGATACTCAGAATTATTCATATTGCATTCAATTTTGAAAATTAAGTTTAATTTTTTTGTTTTTTGATTAGATTGAATTTGTTCAATTGAAGTTAATAGTTTTTCGAAGTTTTTATTAATAATTGGAGGATTTTCTTGAACATCCTTTAATTTACGAGAAATAATTTCTGAATCAGCAATTTTTTCGAAAATATTTTGATAGCGTGCGATAAAAAGAAAACCTTCTTCAATTCCTTCAATATAAAAGGGAATTTGATTCGCATGATAAAGATTATTCAAATAATCAAAATGTTTATGAACACCTTTGAAAATAATGGGAAAATTACTTGAAATTTTAAGTACTATAGGTTCTTCTACTTTATTTCCCTCATTCATTGTTTACCCTCTTTCATTTAGGGTTATCTCGCTCAGCTTAAAAAACTTTTGGGAATTATAATTTTAATTTAAAAAATTTTTTTGATAATAATGATGTAAATAATTGTGATCTAATTTATTCTTAGCCTCCACCAAACATATGTAAGGCTAACACATCATCACCGTCTTCAATTAGTGTTTTTTCATATTCTTCTGGAGGTATATAGATATTATTAATTTTTACTACAATTTCTGGGAATGTATAACGTTTTAATTCCAAAAGCTTTTTGACTGTCAAACCTTCAAACCATTCAAAATCTCTATTATTAACTTGAATCATTTTATTCTCAAATAATGAAATAATTGAAAATTCATAATTTTTACCACAATATCCTAAAATCAGATTAATAATTTTTTAAATAAAAAAAAACTTATTCGCACCAGAATAGAAAAAAGAATCAAAAAAGAATCAAAAAAGTAACAATAAAAGAACATAAATTGAAATCATTGTAATGGTTTAATGATTTCAATTAATTCAGGTAAATCCATCCCAATCTTTCGTAAATGTTCAATTGTAGGAACTCCATTCTTATTCCAACCACGGCGTTCATAAACTGCATCCATCAATTTTTCATATTGTTCAAGTCGGTATTTTCTAACAATAGCAACTTTTTCCGCAATCGATTTTCCCGTTGGATCAATACCAATCAGTTCTTTCATTTGTTTATCGTATCTTTCTTCCCGAGATTTATATTCTTCTTCAGTAACAGGTCCTACTGCACGATACGGAACTGCATCGTGTTCTCTAAGTCCTTTTCCTAAACGAATATTAAAAATACGTTGAAAATTATAGACGCGTTCTGATTGCAAAATTAATTTTTCCGGTGTTAATTTCTCACCTGTCACTCCCTCATATATCCAGCAATAATTCTCTACATGCTCAGGAACTTTTGCTGCCTCAGTAGGAGGATAATTCTTATTACTTGGGGGGGTTATATCGTTCCATGGTAATTTGCACAATCCAACTAACCCAAACCATGTACGAAACATGGGAAAATAATGTAAAGCTTCAGCTTTATCCTCAAAACTTGGTATTTGGTTGTTTACTTGATCCATAAAAATCAACCATGCTTCGTCATGTTGAGGGCCCTTATTTGTAAAACCATATCCTCCTTGTTGAGCGAGAGATTCTTTACTTTGATATTCAGAATATTCCAATCCTTTCTGTTCCATACCAATATCGTTAACGAAATTTGGATCAGCTCCATATTTTTCAATAAACAACTTTTTCATTCTAAGAATCCCTTGACCAATTACAACACCAAAACCTTCGCCTCGAGCCATTTGATGCAAAACCTCTAAAACTGCAGCGCTGTTTCCGAATTTAAGTTCAATTCCACCTGTTATTTCAGAATTAAGTACACCATTTTCGTAACATTCCATTGCAAATGCAGTGCTGGTGGCAAATGAAATAATATCAATACCGTATGTATCACAGTAGAAATTAGCTTCTAAAATAAACTGAGGATCAAAACAGCCTAAATTTGCACCTAATCCTGCAGCGTTTTCATATTCTGGCCCATCAACTGTAACCTTTTGACCTGCATAAGGACCAGTTTTTAATTCAAATTTATCTGCAGCTTTAGAACAAGCCATTGAACACCCGTACCAGCATCCATCAGGCAATCCTTGAGTCAAATAATTGTCCCGAAACACATTGGAGTAAATTTTTTTTGCATCTGGATGGCCTCCAAATTTAAAGTTGTGAGTGGGGAGTAAATCATATTCATCCATAATTTCAATAATATTTGCAGTTCCGACTTGGCGCATTCGATTTTGTTTATCATCATATTGTTGAATTTCACGATGCAATCGTAATCCTGCCTTGTTAATTAATGCTTTGTTTACGGGATTGTTCAGATTTCCTTTAGTTGCTTTATTTTTGATTACAATTGCTTTAATCTTTTTATCTCGAAACACACGGCCAATTCCACCCCGTCCTGCTTGTTTTACCCTAACAACTTTTCGACGAGGATCGTAAAATGAAAAATTCAACATTCCCATTCGAACAAATTCTGCCGCTTTTCCAGATGAAACGACAGAAATATTTCTTTTATCATATTCATCATCAGCGTACATTTCGGTTAGCTGTTCCGCCAATACATGACTATCAATTGCTTCTAAAGGAGCCTCTTCAATTTTTATTGATCCAGTTGTTCCATCAATGAAAATAATTATATCTTTTTTGGCTTTTCCTTGAATTTCGAGCGCATCCCAGCCAGCAAATTTCAGAAAAGGGCCAAAATAACCACCTACATTGCTATCTATGACAATATCTGTTAATGGTGAGATAGATACAAGTAAAGATTTACCAGCACCTGGATATTGAGTAATTCCACAAATTGGTCCCGTTCCGATAACAATTTCATTTTCAGGATCATGCCATTTTGTTGTACTTTTTACTGCTTTCCATAACAAGTATAACCCAAATCCTCTCCCTCCAATGAATTTTTCCTTCATTTCTGTGGTTACATCTTTTGATTCAATAACATTATTAGAAATGTTAATGTAAAGTGTTCGATTACAGTATCCTTTTTCAATTTGTTTTAATTCATATTTCCATTCTTTTAACAAAATTCTGGCTTCTTTAAGTTTTTTAATACTTTCATTCTCCATATTTTTTACACCTTTGCGCGTTTAATTCTTGATTTATTTCTTATTTTGACTGTTAATTGATAAATTTTGCCAATTAGGCATCTTCTGGAATATTTTTAATATATAATGCTTCTGTTGGACAGTTTTTTACACAAATTCCACAAGCTACACATTTAAACGGTTCTTGTAAATCATCATGAAAAAATAAGGCATTTTCAGGACAAACTGATACACAAATGAAGCAACCTACGCATTTCTTTTTGAGAATTCTGACAACTCCATTTTTGGCTCGAGTTATTGCTTGAGTGGGACATGCATCAATACAAGCACCGCATTGAGTACATGTTATAATATGATGCGGATCTGAATCATTACTTGCTTCAATGATACGTAATGCTGCTTTCAAAGGGTTTGCTTCCTTGAAATAAAGATTACTGCATGCTTCTTCACATGAATGGCATGCTACACAATTTTCTTCAATCTTAGCTAATAATCTCATCTTGAGAAAACCTCCACGAATGTTTGAGGTAATATGTTCTTCTTCAAAAAGATTTTTGTCACACAACAGAAATTCTCGATAAAGTGCGAATAAGATTGTTTATTATAACGAATTCAGAAAATTGATTTCTTCTAAATAATTTTGATCATTCCAATTATCTTTTTTCATTATTATTTTTTAAAATGTATAAATAATTGATCATATTCCAAAATTTCTAATATCAGTGCGCTTTTTACTAAATCAGCTTAAAATAGACGGCTGTATTAATAGCTAAATAATTGCAAATATGAGGATGTTTAATGGAAAATTCAAATAATAATGATCTGCCTATCCAAGAAAATTCAAGTGATGGGGAGAAAAAAATGAATAGTTTTGATAAAAAAGAAGAAAAAAGCAAAGAACCTCCAAAGGATCCAACCAATCTCAATTTTCAAGAAATATTAGAAAAAGAATTAGGAATCATCAAAGTTTACGACTATGCCATTAATAATGCATTGGATTTAATTTTTCAACCTAAATTGATTGAAAAATATGAACAAGAACTAATTATTCCATTAATTGGTGGAGAAACTGAACCCGAAACTGCTGATGGAGGGCGATTGTTTCTTCGAGAAGAATTTGAACGAATTCAAGTAGGAGAAAAGGTAAAAACAATAATTAAATCCGCAGAAGAAATTGCTAAAAAGCACGGAGTAAAAACTCATGTTAATAAACAAATTGGAACATTTAGTATAATTCTAATGGTTATTTCAATGGCACTGTATTTCATACTCGGAACAATTTTTGGACAAGAAAGCAGTAAAACTTGGGTAATTCCAATTTTTCTATTAATGTGTATTGGACCACAATTTTTACGCTCTTGGTTAACTAAACGTTTTGAAAAATTTAAAAACACTTATAATTCTGAAATATTTGAAATTCAGAGTGAAAATATACAGGATGTTCGTATTTTCATTCAAGATATCATTGATGATGTAAGAGATCGGTTAATTTCGAACAATGTAGCTTTAGAAAAGATTCAATTTGTTTTATTTTCTGATGGATATACAAACGTGAGTTTTGTTCGGAATCAAGGCGGAACTCGAGGATCACCTCTTAGAGCTGTTTACCAATTTGAATATCCTGAAGGAATGGGCCCAGCCACATCACACCAATATGGTATTAGCGGGATTCCAGAGGATGATGAGAATGACCTTTTTATTTTTCTTAAAAATGCGAAATTTGATGAAGAAGGACGATTAAATGAATTTAAACAAGTATTTCCTGCAAAAAGCGATTATAGATTACCTGAAGCACTTTTAAATGCTTCAGAATTTTCCACAGTTGATCAACCTGATTTGGTTATTCCTGATTTTCACACATTTGATAAAATACGATGTGAATGTGATAAATCAATCCAGTTAAAATCAATGAAATCAAGTCAATCTACTTTACATGATAATTTTGAGTTCTACTTGTTAATTGGTGAAAATTGTCCAAAATGTAAGAAAAACCCTTACATTCTTTTAAATTCTCCAGGAAATGAATCTATTCCTAGTGGATTGAAAAATATTTTTGGTGAAGATTAAGATTTTTATATTTTTTTTTCACTTGTTATGAAAGGTTAATTTTTGAAAAAAGATTTCACTTAAACTTATTCGCACCTTCTTAATTTTACTTTTTTATCAATATGTTATCTTTATTATTAAAAAAGAAGAATTTTAATACTCTTTTTTTTACAAATGTGAGTCAGAATTACGTCGATTTTTGTTTCCTTGTAGTAATTTGGGTTATTATTTTGTAAAATTAATCTTTTATATACTAATTTTTCTTTTAAAATTCATAGTAGGAATAAAGATAGAAAAAAAAGTAATTTAAAGTGCAGTGCGAATAAGTTTTATTGATTCTCCATGAATTATTTTATTTTTTATTTTCTTCATCTCTTTTTATCTGATAATAATCTAATAAAACCCTTAAAGCTCGAATTCCTCTCTCTACTTCATTGATAAATACAGGAATATGTAATTCGTTTCCTATTTGAATAATCCGTTGGGCACCTTCATGTTCTGCTTGAATTAAAATTGTGATGATAGGTTTATCAGGATAATGCTGTTGTATTGTTTCAAAAATGCCAAAATCAAATTCAATTTCAGTAAAAAATTCTAATGCCAAAAATAACGAGCCTACATTAGGATCTTGAAGCAATGATTTACTAGCATCAAAATAAACTTTGCATACTTGAGTACCTACAAATTCTTTTGGTGGCCAATAATCAACTGGATTACCTAAATCACAAGTTGAACCACCAATATGTGATAGAATAAAATCACGACTTTTAGGTTGTAATGAAGCCAAATGGATGGATTGTTGTCGCATTTCAGCTATAAGAAGATTAATTGCTCCAGAAGATGGCCCTATTATTCCAACGTGATCATTTTTTGGAGGAGGACACCACATAAATACTTTAGCATATTCAAAAAGCTCAATGTAATTTGACACAGCTATCGCGCCTGCATCTTGAAGTGCAAATGCTTGCTTAGGATCTTTCCCAACATATTTAAATAATACTGGCTTTAGACCTCGAAAATTACGAACTGTATTGACTAATTCTTCATTTATTTTTTTTAAATATAGTGTGATTACCTGTGTTTCTGGATCTTCAAATAAAAATTCTAACATTAAAGCTTCAGTAATTTGGATTTGTTTACCGATATGGAAAACTTTCGCAAAAGGAACAGGTTGTGGAAGATTCCACCATCCACATGCTCCTGAGAGTCCTCCACTTTGAGCTAAGAAACTTACACCACTATTCCATTGGTTTTTTTTAGTCATTTGTAAAATATGAGAGCGAATTGGAATAATAGAAGAAGTGAACCCTGAAAAAAAATCAATAATACCAATCATAGATGGCCCAAGTATTTTCATTTTGTACTTAGTGAAGATCGCTTTGATATTGCTAGAAATTGCTTTATACTCTTGATCAGTTGTAATGTAGGTCAGATCAGTCTGTAACAAAATATAACGAATCCCAATAAGGCCTAATTTTTCTAAAATTTCAAGTAAATCATGTCGAGTTAAAATAATTGCTAGTTCAGGAATTGGTTTGACATTTTTAAGCTGCTCAACATTTGACAGCGTAGGAATACCCATGATATTTTCTGTAAAGGGATGAACTATGGCAATATGTGCTTTGTAACGCGCCTCAAGTAAATTCTTTAATACAATCCCGTTAGCAGTATATTCATTACGTGAAGTACCGATTATTACAATGGATTTAGGAGCAAAGAAAGGAAATAAATCTTTATATATTCCCATAAGAAAAATTAGGTTTTATTTCATAAAAAATCTAATAAAAAAAGAAAAATTACGTGATACAGCCGATTTATACTCTTACAAACTTACTTACGTGGGGTAATGGAATTCGAGGAATCATATCTGGTTCACGTGCATCCAAAATCACGATTTTTGTAGTTGTACATAGTTTCTTATCTGCTATCTGAAAAGCACGTTTCACCTGCTCCACGTGCCTCATCGCACAACCACATTCCATAATTATATCACCTGCCCGTGTTCGAGCACATTTACCTACAGGTCTACCAAAACCATTCCTCATCCCGGAAGATAACCTGTCAGCTCCTGCAAAGCTCATCATGGCATGCTCACGATATGTTGTATGAGGATGCTTGCGAATTTTTAAATGAAAATTAGCCCGCCCGATTTTTTTCTGAAGACGGCGGTTAATGGAGGTACGCACAGCTTCAAGAGCGAAATGGCTGATATTAATATTATGGTCGGAAATCATTCCGATTTTAACATCCCAATCAAGTTGTTTACGATTGCCTATATCGAACAGTGTAATTTTCGAGTCCGCGCCCCCTCGCACAAATTCACGGCGGTGAGAACGACTCCGTTTTTTTTGATAACCTTTTACTTTAAATACAGAAAAGCATTTCCATCTGCGCTTAGCCATTAAAATCACAATTTTAATTATAATTAAATGAGTGAATGAAGCATATATTAAAATTTTTTTGAAAATAGGGGGGAAAATCAGCAAAAAATGAAAAAAATAAAATATAAAGAAGGGATAATGGCTATATATAATTTTTTAGTTGATGGCATATATTTTGAATAAAGTGATATATTTGTGCTTTTCTTTTTGAATTATATATTTTCGCCGTTTGAAATGATGTGCGAATAAGTTTGAGTCAATTTGATATACTTATCTTCGAATAAATTCGAAATAAAAATAAGTTCATTCTGTTTGGAATAATTTCAGCTAGCAGCAAACTTATTCGCACATAATTTTGAGCCATTTTTTTACATATAATAAAAAAAAGAAATTTCTCAAGAATTTTTCAAAGATAAAGACAGTAGATTAAAGAAAAAAGATGAATATTTTTTTTTCCTTTTTTAAAAATTCATCAGATTAAGTTTATTTCGATTTATTTAGATTTAATTTATTTCAATTTATTTCAATTTATTTCAATTTTTAGTGCTTTTTACTCCTTTTAGATGCTTATTGACAATACTTATCATCAATAATGAAATGGATACGAATCCTATGAGAAGAATATCTATAGAATACCCTGGAATATTGTTAAAATCATAAAATGGATTATCATCTGTTGTAGGTTGAGAATCTGTTGGTTCGTAATCAGGAGTGTGTTGTAATGTAATTGTTCCTTCTAATTGTGCTTCAGCTTCTAAATATCCATCAGAAACTATAACTTTTAAATAATAGTTTCCTTCTTCGTAATCATTCGTGTTAATTTGATAGACTTCTCTATCTAAGTTTTCAATAATTAGTATCCAATCGCTATTTGTGAGTCGAATGTAAACAGAGTAAACAAGTGGGTCATTATCTGCATCATTTCCATCCCATGAAAATGTTACTATACCTTGCAAGATTTCTCCCCCTGTTGGATAAATCAGCTCAACAGTTGGGGCATCATTTATATCCAAAATCCATGAATATCGAGCATAGCTCCAACTGTTGTGTTCATTTAGTGCCCAAATCTCCAAAACATGTATTCCTTCAATCTTTGGAATTAATTGAAATTCATTAGTTATATTTCCATTATCCCAGCAATATCGTGTAATTACTGGTGTTTGTGAAAATGATATATGGAAATCTTGGTTATCTGATATGATTGTATTATTAGTTGGATAATCCACGGTAATTGAAATTAATGGGTTAGCTACAATTAGATTAAGTGTAGTTAGGAGTGTATCTCCGAGATTGTCTTCAATGAAAACAGATAGGGTATGCATACCATCAAATAGGGGTGTGATCGGCCAACTTTTTGAATCGGAAATATTAACTGATTCAGCACTATCGTTATCCCACCAAAATAAGTAATTTCCAGTAGATCCACGAATATCCATCATAATAGGAACACCACTTTCTAAAACACTACCGTTATGTACTTCTAAAAAGTTGAGGGTCAAAGGATCATCTGTAATAAATGTATATTCTACAATTGTCCAGTGAGGTACAAAGTCTGCTGCCCAAATGGTAAGTGTGTGATTTCCATCACCAACTGGAAGCATGGGTGTTGTAGTGAAATTTTTTCCGTGATCCCACGAAAATTCTAATATGGAGACAGGTTCGGATATATTAAGTTCAACAATGGTTCCACTGAAATATCTTTCATATTCCACTAAATTAAGCAGTTCAATTACAGGTGGATAATCGTCAATTGTAAAAATAAATGTTGTAATGAGCGTTTTATTTAAATCAGAAATCGTTCTAATTGTCAGTGTATGAATTCCCTGACTTTTTGGCGTTGGAGGTAAAGTGAAGTTTTCCTGTTCTTCATCCCACTTGTAATAGACCTCTATTGGTGTTTTGCTGAAACTTATTTCGATCACTGTATCACTGGATATGTAATCATTATTTTGTAAACTGTTCTCTAAATAGGGATAAACTACACTATCATCTACTTCAAAAGCGAAAGTTGTAGTGTTGTGGTTTCCTGCAGTATCCCACACGTTGATTTTTAAGAAATGCCATCCATCACCTTCAGGAATATTTTGTAAAATAGTTGAATTGGGTTCGCC
Source organism: Candidatus Harpocratesius sp. (assembly GCF_054039255.1). Classification (NCBI taxonomy): domain Archaea; kingdom Promethearchaeati; phylum Promethearchaeota; class Promethearchaeia; order Promethearchaeales; family Promethearchaeaceae; genus Candidatus Harpocratesius; species Candidatus Harpocratesius sp. The sequence continues at coordinate 908 of NZ_JBPLBG010000029.1, read as the reverse complement.
ATCCCATGAATAGAAGACAATTTGCGGTGTTTCTGAAAAGATCAAAGAAGGCATAATACCGCTGGCTGTTCTCGAATTGTTATAAAGATTAAATTCACCTGAAAGGAAAATTGAAACTGGAGTGTTATCGAAAGAAATTGAATATTGAAGTTTATTGAAATTCCTGTGAATATCACTGGCTTCCACTATGAATAAATAGTTTCCATCAGCGAAGTCAGCAGTTTGTAATATATATTCAAATTCGATCGTTCCATTGAGCCAAAATTTTTGCTGTGTTATATTCTCTTCATAAAGGAGCGTGTTATTCAAATAAATCTTAACGTTCTCCATTCCCCGATTATCATTTGTAAAGACGTGAATCGAAACATTTTGACGATATGGAATTTCATTTTGTAATGCAGTTGATTCTATCTTCGGGGATATAATATCTTCAGGAATATCCAAGGGATTCAACGGATCGGAACCAAATTTGATTTCTTCTCCATCTCCATATCCATCCCCATCCGTGTCAGGATTATTAGAATCGGTTAGGTAAACCTGTTCTTCTGTAGAATCACTTAAACCATCTTGATCAAAATCATCTCCTACAAATATTGAGGTTTCATCGAGGAAAATCTGTCTGAAAATTACGTTTTGATCACAAATTCGAGAATGATCAGTTGCATTAAGTTTTTGAACTTCTAAAAACATTATTGTAATTTCAGAATGTTTAACATTCAAAATTCCAATAGTTGAATTATATTCAGAATTTCCACTCGAATCCTTAGTAAAGGTGGTATTTGTGTTTTCGACTGTTATAATCGGGGAATATGAGATATAATTGCGCTTGAAACATTCTATAGCAGTGTTTATTTCAGAATTTTTAAAATATACTTCACTATTTTCAGCGATAATGAGAGATTCTCTAA
>NZ_JBPLBG010000028.1:0-22467 GCF_054039255.1 Candidatus Harpocratesius sp. | reverse complement strand
CTGTTTGATCAATGCTATCTTCTGGACCCAAATATTTCTGCCAAGTTCGTCGTGAACTACCATTAATCCATTTCCTTTTCTCTAAATAAAGGTAGTTTTTTCCTTTGATTTTTTTTCGAACAAGATAAGTCATTATATATAGTTAGGGTAAAGATATATATAAATATATTCCTTTAAATCGCTTTAGATTGTATATTTTATAAAAAATAAAAATTATAGTTAGGGTAAAGGATATTTTATTGGAAAAATAGACTAAAGGTATGAATAAAAAGATATACTATTGAAAAACAGGGCTATTTTAGGAGATAATTTGATTTTACAAATAAAATAAATTATGTCGGAGTAATTTTCAAATGAAATGCAATATAAAGATTAAAAAAATTAATTAACTTGTAAACTTAAGCTTTTAATAAAAAAAAACGAAGGAATGAAAAAATCATGAGTCAAAAAAATATTGAAGATTATCAAGCTGAAATAAAAAAAGTAGAAGAAAAAATTTCAGCATTAAAGGAAGAATATGCAAAGAAACAAGAAGTAGCAACAACAGAAGTAAAAAATAAGTTAGACGAAATTGAAAATAGTCAAGGTAAAGAAGTTCAAAATCTTGAAACTGACATGAATTCCAAGAAAGAAGCATTAGAACGTGCGATGGAAGCATTAAAAAAAGCAAAAGAAGAATATCAAGCTGCGAAAGAAGCGCATAAAACTTCGCTGAAAGCATATGAAACTGCTAAAAAAGAACTTTCTAAAGAACAAGACACTGTTGAAAAATCCTTAAACAAAGAATTAAACAATTTAATTAAAGAGCAAAAGAGTAAGATTAAGGAGTTTGAGAAAAAAATAAAAGCTGAAGAAAAAGCAATCGCAAAAGCAAATCAAGCGAGCTAATGATTTGATTATCTTTTAAAACATGCATTTTTTTATTTCTTTTTAAAATTTATTATTGATTTTTAAGATATTTAGGTGAACATACTAATATATTTAATTGATGAGATGAAAGTGATGAAAGTCAATAATTTTTCAAGTTAAAAAAAATGTCATAGAAATTATAATAAAAAAAAGTATTATTGCAAATTTGTATTATTACATTTTTTATTATAATATCGATATGAGATGGATTTTATTAAAATTGCGGTGATACCGAGAAATATCGTCAAAAACATGAAGGATTTAAAAGAGTATCCTGAAATCTTGTGTGTTGATAAATTATCATCAGTATCATCTGATTTTGTTCCATCTGAATCTGTTGTTGAAGTATTTGAAGGAATTTGACTATTGTTTTCAGATAAGACATGAATATTAAGAGGTTCAGGCATCGTTAACCAAGAAAAACTATCACCACTAGAATCAATCTCAGAATTTTGAGGAGATGTATCCATCGCTCCATATCGTCCTTTAACACTTGAATACACAATCATTTGAAAATCACCACCATTTTCGAGTGAAAGTTCGTCTAAAGGAATTTTAAATTCTATAAAGCCCATATAAGGATTAGTAGCAAATCGAGTCTGTTCAACAATGCCTCTATTCTGCCAAGTTTCTCCTGTCCAGCTGTAATGAGTAATATTTTCTACATGTTTAAGATATCCGGGTATACTTCGATTATCTAATACTGCATAATAAATTTCATCAGGTAAATCATTCCCAGTAAAAGAAATCCCAGAGTGCATTCCAGGATCTTCACGATTACCTCCAGGTTTCGTGTTAAAACTGAAAATTAAATGAATTGGATCTCCCATCCACTCTAAAGTACCAATTCCCACCCCAAGATAGAGATTCTCATCATCGTTTGTTATATAAACGCGATTTAAATCAACTTGTCGATAACCAGCATCACCATCTTCATCAAAATAAACAGGTTTCCACCAATTATAATCATATTGACCATCTATTGTAATTGTAGCCTTTGAGATATTAGTGAAAGAGTGGAAATTAGCATGATCCAGAATTGGATTTACGCTACGAATCGTAGAATAGTTTGAAAAAATGGCATATCCCATTGGAGGAACTGAAAGATTCACAAATCCATCATTTTGAACGTCAACAGCTGGAGCTTGACCAGTCAAATCATAAAGTCGAGTATCACGCCATTTTGATTTTACAGAAACAGTTTTCCATGTTGTAGGTGCATCGTTTAATGCAAGTATTAGCCCAGGATCACCATTTCTCTGCATAATATATAAATCAGGATCAGAATAAAGCACAGATGTAGTTCCCCGAGCAAATTGCTGGCGAATTTCACATAAGGTGCGAATATGCCAATAATAATTAAAATCATAATAATCTTTCCAAAAGATCATAGGGTAGGATTCATGCATTAAAATATAAGCATAACCTAACTCCCGATGATATGGAACTTTATCACTATCATCTTTATGTGTGTCATGATTTGCGACAAAAGTAATGGTGTTATTTGGGCGTAGGTGCATCAAACCTTTTGACAATAAATTACGCATATCATAGCTTCCATTTTCCATTACCATATCACGAAATTCATACATAAGCGGAAAATCAAATCCGAAGGTAGAATAGCCCACAGAATTCAAGGCATCATCAATTTCTTGACTTGTAATTGGAATACCATTCCAAAATTCAGAAACAGAAAAACCTCCCACATAAGTTGCCCAATCTTCAATCATCGAAGGTGCAACTCCATAAGCTACATCAAATCGCCATCCATCATAACCAATCTCATCTCTTAACCAATCTCCATATTTTAGTAGTTCATCATGCACATAAGGGTGAAGATGGCATAAATCAGGTAGATTTCCCCATGCTAAATTATCTTGTTGCCCATATATACATGGATAAAAATGAGTATAATTCCGTAAAAAGCGACCACTCGCAACATGCATAAAATCAGTATAGGTATCTTCCCCAGTAAATGCATTATATTCAAGCCATCCTCCATTATTATGATTAATGACAATATCTGCAATAACACCAACATCTATATTATTTGCAGTTTGAATTAGAGATTCCAAAGCAGTTCTGGTTCCGTATCGCGTTCGTACGCGCTCTTTTTGCATGAATTCACCCAAATCATAATAATCATAAGGTTCATAGCCATATGTAGAAGTATCACCAAATGGAGTCTTTTGAGCTGGGGGTAACCAGAGTCCATCGATTCCCAAGTTGCTTTTCCATTCAGATACATGATTTTCAATTACCTGCCACCATAAACCATCATCAGGAACTTTCCAATAATATGGTTGAAATAAAATTCTGTCTCCAACAGGAATGACGAGGCTTTTATTTATGTCTAGATTGTTTTCTTGTGAGAGAATTGAAGGTTTGGTTATTATATTCATACTATATGATGAATAAATATCATAAGCATGAGATTGGAAATTCAATAATGAAAATGAAGCAAATTTAGAATTAAGTTTCAGAGAATCATGATTATTAGGAGCGGATATTATTTGAAAAGGAAATATTCCAAAAAAAATAAGTGTAAAAAGCCAACACACCATACCCTTATATAATATTTGCTTCATTCGATTAGGTATTACTAGATGATTCATATTATATTTATTCATTTCTTAAATTTAATACAATCTATTTAGATATAATTAAAGAAATGAGCGTAGCTGTATAAATCGTTCATTTTAATGAAATAAGTCGACGCTACAATTGCCATAATCACTACATTTATCACAATTACCACAATTTACACAATTTACACAATTAGCAAATTTACGGATTATTAGCATAATTACAAAAATTACTATAATTGATACAATTTCAATAATTATCATATAGTTATAACGATGAAAGATTTTTATGACATTGGCATGGATTCTTACCACATTTTAGACAATAACCAGGATATTTCTTGAAAACTGCTTGATCTAATGAAATATCCAATAAATTTGCAAGAGACGCACTCCACGCTAAAATATCAGCTAATTCTTCGGCAACTGCTAATTTATTTATAAATTTTGGTGCTTTTTTCAATTCAGCCATTAATTCTCCGATTTCTTCACCCAACCATAATGCAGTTCTATGAAGTCCACGCTGCGAGTCAAAATGAAAGTAAAGATCTTTCATTAATTTCTGAAATTCTTCGATATCCATCTACTTAGGTAAGATAAAACAAGATTTCATTAAAGATTTTATCTGAAGACTTTTTTAAAATGAAGATTTTTTTAGTAATCAGCCTTATACTTAGAAATAAAGTAATGAAATGTAGGAAAAAAGGTTAAAATAAATATGAACTCGTTTATAAGACAAAATTAATTTTAGTTGATCTTAATTTAGAATAACCAACTGAATACGCCTACATGCATAAGTATTACAACGACAACTAATACTCCTGCCAATACGAGAGTGGTAACTGGTGAAAACTTAATACCATTTGAAGCATCTTGATAAAAACGGATTAATCCTGCTCCACCTGAAGGCATTGGAGTTTCACTTGATCTTCGTTTACTTCTCGAACTACGATTAGATTTTTTAGCCATTAATTATTTGAATGGAATCCTTAAAAAAAAACTTTTGATTTGATCCATTGTGAATGCAAAAAATTTGAGTGAAGTGGGAAAAACTAATTCGCACCTTAAAAAAAAAAATGAACCATCTCTTTTATTTAAACGCGTAAATTATCACTCTTAGATTATTAATCGCAGAAATAAAAGGTATACCAAGCATGTTGCGACAAAAAACACTCTTTAAATTTGTCTTTTTCGGTGGCCTTCTGCTTCTCTTCTTGACCCCGTTTATTACCACGGGATCTACATTATACGAGCAGCAACCAAGTGCCCAAAATATAATAAATGCACCTTTAAGTGCCACCGGGGTTGATTCTAATATCTATATCAGAAATTTCACACGAATAATTTCTATAAATGAAAGTGGATTTATCACCTATGAAGATTCATATATATTCGTAAATGATGGCCCAAACACTCATTTCAGTCTTCCTATCGGACTTACAGAACAAGAAGCTGAAGAACTAATTTACTACCAAGCATATGATCAAAACATGGGCCCACTTACGGCTCAAATGTCCAATTTAAAGCTTAATCAAACTAATATTCTTGAAGTTTTATTGACTGAACCTTTAAAACCTTATTCTGAAATAGTCATCAATATTAAGATTAGCATTAAAGGATTCATTAATTATCAAAGTACCTTTGGACGCTTTGTTGTTTATCTTCAATTAGCTCCACGCTCTCCATTTTACATAGATACATATGAAAGTGAAGCTCACGTTCCAACTACAGCACAAAATGTTCAAGTATCTGATAATTCGAATTATGTTGGACCTCTAGATGGAGATTTGGCAAACGTACATAAATTTTATCCTGGAAGTGCAAATCCTTATTCAGATATTTATAACACTATTATTTTTACTGATAGTGAAGCAAAAATTATCCAAATAAACCAGATCGATAGAACAATTACTGTAAATCCATGGGGTTATATTCGAGTTGTTGAAAATCATCAAATCCAAAGCTTTACAAATGGTTATGTCACTGAACTTAAATTTTCTTTACCTGAAGGTTATTCAAATTTGAAAGTCTATGATGATTTAGGTGATATAAAAGAAATAAAACCTGCGAGTACCACAAATTCTAAAGGAATGGTAGATATTACAGTTCAATTTATTATAAACAGAGCACCTCTTCAATATGGTCAGAAAATGGATTATACAATCTCTTATTATTTAGATTTTAATAAATACTTTTCAAATCATTTTGGAGAAAAGAACTTTGCAATCGATCTCTATCCTTTGAAAACTAATTATCTAACCATTAAAGTCAATACAAGAGTAGAACTTGAAAATGCAAGACATATTGAACGAATTAGTTTAGATACAGAGCAAATTGTTGAAACTGCAGAAGGAATTGTCATTGAAACAACAGATACATATATTACTCCTTATCATAATTTTCATTTTGATGTTACATATAAAATCAATGGCTTTTTAATGATTGATCGCGCAATTATCTTCAGCCTACTCTTCATTGCAATTGGATCATTATATGTGATTAGTGCATCACGAAGAGAAAAGACAGAAGATATTGTTATCAGTGCCACATCAATTCCTATTAAAGAACTTCAAGAATTTGTTTCCCTTTATGAAGAAAAGAACGCTATCACTATAGAATTAGATTCACTAGAAAAGAATTACCTGAAACGAAAAGTTCAGAAAAAAGCTTATGTTCGGGAAGAAAAAACATTAAATACGAAATTGAAAAAGCTTGAAGAAGAACTTTTACCCTTCAAAAAGGAATTACTTGAATCTGCTACTGCAGTTGCCAATGTTATACAAAAACTAGATTATTTAGAAGCAGAGAAGATTTCATTAAAAGATAGTATTAGGAACCTTAACAACCGCTATCGTAAAGGAAAATTACCTTCAAAAGCAGCATATGATAAATTATCTCGAGACTTTGAGAAAAAATTAGAAAGTGCTCAGCGTAAGATCGATCGCAATATTAATGAATTACGAAGCTATCTATTATAAAATAAAAATTATTCTTATTTCTTTTTTTTTTCGATTTTTCCTTTTTACTTATGTACTTATCTATTTTTGCTTTATTTTATTCAATTGATATTGTTTTTTATTTGATTATTCTATTTTTGTTCACATTTTTATTTTTTAAGATTCTCTTTCTTTTTTAATAATCTTTTTCCTTTTTAATTTTTTTTTTCTTTTTGAATAATCTTTTTCTTTTTGGTAATCTTTACAATTTTGAACTTATGAAATTATGGCTTCTAGAAATTTTAGCATGTCCTATTGATAAAAGTTATCCGTTGGAATTTTCAATCCTTTCTTGGAATAATCCAGAATCAACACACTTAAAAATCAAAAACTTGTTGCAAAATTATTCTTCAGGAAATGTCCTTTTTGAAGATATGAAAAGCCCGATTCATTTTGAACAATCAAATTCTACAGGAAAATGGATGATTTATGATGATCTCATAATTAAACCTATTCCATTCGATGAGTACCTTCAAAAACTATTAGAAAAAATACAAGAATTAGATGTGGTGCATGATCTTGGCTTTAAAGAAGGAGAAAAATTATTAAACTTTATCAGGTCAAAAATTAAGTCAAAATTGGAAGATGCATTAAGAAAGATAAAGCAAAAAGAAGAAATTCACCTAATTATTAAAACAATTCTTCCAGATTTAGAATTTTTAAATCTCTATAAATATCATTTAGAAATTGAAGATGCTGTAATTGTTTGTCCAAAATGCAATCGTTGGTTTCCAGTTTTTGATGCGATTCCACAATTACTTCCAGATACTCTTAGAAAAAGTGAAGAAGATGATTTATTTAAAAAAAAATGGAATCATATATTTAAATTTCCTAATAAAGATCATTAACATTATTTTTCTTTATCTTTTAATTTTGTATATATTATAAATCAAGGATTTCTCCCCATAATAACTTGATATTTTGCTCTTCTGCTATTCGAATAAGTTCAGAATTAATCCGTATTGCAGCAAAAATCAATTTAGTAGGAGTTTTCTTGTAAATGTAAGAGTATAGTTTCACATTTTGCAGAAAATGAGCAATATCATCTGCGTTACCAGTTGCTTTAAGCTCAATTAAACATATATCCCCATTTTCCATAATAATGTCAATATCAGTTCGATATCCAGGATAAAAAACAACACCTTCTTTATCTATCAATGTAACTGATTCAATAGTTTCTGGATTAATATTTTTCAATTTTAAAGTTGCCTTAAGCAAATCTCTTGTTAAGATTTCAATTGCTCTTCCCTCTTTAGATTCAATACGAGCGATATCCAATTTTAGCGATTTCAGTAATTCTGATTGCTGATCGAATTTTTTGTTCATAGAGGTAATTAAATCTGCAATATACGTTTCCATTTTCTCAAAGCGTTGATCCATTTTTTCAAAGCGTTGATCCATTTCAGTCATAAGATCTTGAATATCTTCGCGTGTTGCAATTACACCAGATAAAGCAGTTATTATTGCACCCTTTACAGCATCGTCTTCACGAATTAATTGTGGTAATATTTCCTTAAAGAAATGTAGATCAAATTCAGGCATTCTATCATTATTATAGTAATTTTTATTAATAAAGATCTTTAAAAAAAGAAAGCATTTATATTCGCTTTAAAATCATAAACACGTAAAAATTATTTTTTATTTTGATTTTTTGGCTGATTTTTTGGCTAATTTTTTACCTATTTTCTCTAAAACTCCAAAAAATCCAAATCCAAAAGTAAGCGCACTTAAAATCATAATTAAGCCTGCAATTGTCCTAGATGTTTCTGAAAAATGTTGAATTGATTCTCCCACTAAGATTAAGAATAAACCAATTCCCATCCCTAAACTTTTATAATCAGACCGCCTTCTAAATATCAATAAAAATAACCAGACAGTCATTATTGTAATAATTGTTGCCAAGATTGTGAATAAATGATACTGTGGAACAATGTAATGCACAATAGTTATGATAATTACCCCTATTGTAACTGTAATTTTAATCCACAATTTTAATTCGAGTACTTTACTTGAAAATAAAAATAGTAGCAATATACTAATTACACTGATCAAAAATGCAATTTGAAAAACGATATTTTCAATTTCGAAAATTAAGGTGAAAAACAAAGTTATCCAACCAATACCAGCAGAAGTGAAGAAGGCAATCAAGTAAAGGCTTAGAAGGTTGTTATTCTTCACATATTTTAATATTAACTGCCCATCAATTATTATAAACATTAAGCCGATTATTAAAAACCCTATTGCATATATTATATTCATGATTTTGCACTTTCCAGAAAATTATTCATTTCTTTATTTAATATATTTTAAAAAAGTACATGTTAATTTTATGCATACCTTATAACATTTTGAAAAACTTTTTAGCACTTAATTTCACAAATAACATAAAAGTGCAGCACATTACCAAATTCCATCGATTACATGTGTTTTATCAGAAAAAAATTCATCTACATCCTTTGAATATATATCAAATTGCTCAATATTTCCACCATTAAATCCTTTTAACATCTTTTTGCTAAATCGCTTTTCAAAAATTTTATAGAGTGACTTTAGAATATTCCGAAGATGCTTCTCTTTTTGAATTGATTCAGTCAAACCAATTATAATTATTTTTGTTTCAAGATTTCTATAAAATACCAAAAATTTCTCTCCAAGGTTCAAAGAACTTATACTTTGTTTTGAAGTAAATTCGGTAAACTGATTAATAGCTGTTAGAAATCCCCCAAATAATTCCACAGATTCAGTTGTAGTATTATTAACTGTATGATATAACACCAAACCTGCTTCATTGATTATCCAGATTTCATTAAATTCACGCATCAGCCATTATCATCTTCTTTTACCGCATTTGTTTGTTGCTTTTCATTTGTTGTTTTTCATTTGTTGTTTTTCATTTGTTGCTTTTCATTTGTTGTTTTTCATTTGTTGCTTTTCATTCATAATTTTTTTATTAAAATTATTCTGCAATATGTGCAGAAAAAACGCACATAAATATTACATAACTTATACATGCAATTGTGAGATTATAAAATTTTTGACATTAATTTTAAGTAACCTTTTCATTGTGCTAAAAATTTACAATCTTTTCGATTATTATATTTCTAAGCTTAATCTACTGGGATATTTCTCTTTTTTTGGTCATCAGCACAATTATCTATAATACATGGCTGAAATATGCATTATATATTATGATAGCATATTCTTCTAAATATTTATCTTTCTAATATTCAAATTAATCTTTTTCCGTAGCCTTCTGCTCTTATTCTTGACCCTATTTATCCTCATATATGCCCATATGTATATATATCAATGAGAAGATCCCGATATCACAAAAACCACAAATACACCATCAAGCACCACTGTTGTCGATTCTAGTAATTTCATCTACAAAACTCACACGTTTCTTTTTCCTTATTTTTTTGAAGTTCTTGTTTCTCTTGTTTCTCTTGCTTCTCTTGTTTCTCTTGCTTCTCTTGTTTCTCTTGGATCTCTTGGATCTCTTGGATCTCTTGGATCTCTTGATTTTCTTGCTTTTTTATGGACCTAAAACCGAAAATTTTCAAGGTTACGTTATTTTGTTTTAAAGGTTGGCCTATTTTTGTTAAACTTGCAGGATTGTAATATGTGTGCTTTTTTTCACATAAATTATAGTCCGCGAGTTCTTTTTTTTGAAGATATGAGATTTCTTTCCCTCTATCAATAAAATCCGGAAGTAGATCTGTTTTTTTGAAAAAAAAATTATATAGTAGAAATAAAGCAAACCGTTCCTTTATAAGAGAAGAAAAAAGACCATCGTATGAATCTTTAAAAGAAATTATTAACACCTAATTTTGAATTTATTGTTTTTTTATGAATCACTGTATTAGGTGCGAATAAGTTTTTTTTACCAAAATTAATTTGCAAAAAATATACCAATATAATGATAGAAATGAGAAAATTAATTAGAAAGTTCAGTAATAATGAAATGTTTGACTTCATTGGAAGAGATAGTTCAGTAATAATTGATGGTCGTAAAGTAAGTCTTAGTGATGATTGGAAACTTAAAAGAGATTTGGGTGGCGCAATGCGAGGTTTCGAATATAATGTTGTAGGATCCCTACAGTCTCCTGCAAAACCAATGGTAAATAATATAATCTCTAATATTAAAAAGACAATCCCTGATTCTGATAGAGTTTTGACCCTTTGGAAAACAGGAAATATTTTAAGAAGAGTATATAGAATTGGACAAAGCGCAAAAGAATTTGCTAAGAAATCTGTAGAATTATTTGCATCAATGTCAAATCCCATTACATTTGCTATAAGTTCTTATAAAACTATAAAAGCAGGATTTGATCTTGTTTCAAAAGTAAAAGAGATAAATACTCCTGATTTTTATTCTGCAGGATTAAGCTTAATTATTGATAGAGAAAATTTCAGACAAGACTATAAAATGATGTTTAATCAAATGATTATCCCTCAAATTAGAAACTGGAATGGAACAATCATAAATCAAGGTTATAATTCAGATGGTGCATTCGAATTTAGTTATAAAAGACCATCTATTTTGACAACAAATATTAAGAAATTAATAAAATCCTCAAGTGATTCTAAAGCACTTAATATATTTTCAGAAATTTTCTCAACTTTATCTATAAATAGATTTTACTATCAGCCCAATAAAAAACGAATCTATCAATTAATTATCTCTTTTCCATTTTATGCTGACTCATACACAAATAATTACAAAAAGTTCAGAATGATTGCTGAAAATTTTGAAAAGTGAGGGTTTAGAAGAAAGAAAATTACAGAATTTAAATATAATGGAGGGTAGTAACATTATTTATCGATATCTTTAATTGATGAATTTTAAAATTTGAGGCTCTTTTAATTTTTTCAATTTTATTTCCAAATCGTAAATTTATTTCGACCTATCTATTCATCTGTTTACTATGCGCATTAATTTACTAGATAAACGATATATATTCATTCAGAAATGCTTAATTAGAGATTTCCATAAAGTTTAAGTTTCACACCTGTTTTGGACAATTATAATAACTCGCCTTAAAATGCCCGTTACAAAAAAATATCATGATTTTGTGATAGAATCTGATAATAATGACCAGATTGTTCTAAAATCAATTCAAATATGTTGTCCTATTTGTCAATCTCCCCTAGTTGGAGAAGATAGAACAAAAAAGCGAGGAAAAACTTGCGAACAAAGCTATCAATGTCGAAATCCAAATGTTCTTTCCTAAATAATGCAAAACATGGGAAACAATTTACTGTTTATTCAAGTTTATTCATCAAAAGCATTGTTCAAATGTATTTAGAGGAAATTATTGCGAATTTGTTTCCTTCTCAAAATAATTTTACCAATATTGCAAATGATTATTCAATTTCTTCCAGTTTAATGACTCATTTAAGCAAAAAATTTCAAAATGTGCTAGATAGACAACATAGGCTCTAAAACTTAGTTGATTGGTTCAAATTCATTATTATTATTTTCAAGATCAAAACATCAGAAACGATTGAGCAAAAAATTCAAGCATTCATCATTTGTCAAAAAATCCATTAATATTATTTAGTTTGACTTTTAATCATTATTTCCAATCAAATTTCTTGAATAGAATGATACGTAAATCTCCTTTATTAAAACTCTTAGTGTGAGAAATTTATGTGAAAAGGAGTAAAAAAATAGTGTGAATTAGTAGGCCCTTCGTTTTAATATTCATCGAAAATGCAAAATTTGGAAAATTTATTTAACATAAACTATGAGAATGAAAATTAGTAGCTCTGCGAGGATTCGAACCTCGGTCAGCGGGGTCAAGGCCCGCCATGCTTGGCCACTACACTACAGAGCTAAATTTTTTATTTTTTTTACATAAAATACTCTTTCAATAGAGTTTCTTATCTGAAAGAGAATTCTTATGGATATTAATTGGTAATCTATAAAAAAGTTTACGAAAAATCGATCGTAATAAAGTTATATAATAAGAATTTTATTGGTATAGATGTTTACGGCTTTAATCTGAATTTTAATTAGGTGCAAATAATTTTATAGATGGAAGGAATTTTCAAGAATCAGTGAATTTTAAACTTATTCGCACTTGGAAGATAAATAAGTAATTTTTTTTTCGGTGAATATTATATTAGGTGCGAATAAGTTTTGATAACGAAAATGATGGGTGATTGAAATTGCATTTTGAGATATGATCGATTCAATATATCCAATCAGATATAATAGAGGGATGTTAGATTGGCATTATGTGCGAATAACTTTGTAAAGAGCTTGATGAACAATTTTTGATAAGTACACCGATTTATGGCGTAAAATGTAGATCTATTATTTCCAACTTTAGAACTGTATTAATTTATTGGAATGGAACTTATGGAAAGATATTGGTAAAATATGATAATAAAATTTAGAAATCAAGATGAATTATTCAAGATTTTCTAATCAGATGAAAGAGGGAAAAAATAAAAATGAATTGTATTTAAAATGATATAATGAATATAAAAAAGAAAAAAGGAAAAGGAAAAAAAAGGAGAATATGCTTAATTGGAGTTAAAGGAATTGGAAAAACCACATTAATGGGAACTTCAGGAGTCATTATAAAAATAAAATAACCTTTTTCATTACATTTCTTGTATGATCTCCAAATTAATGTGATTATTGAATATTTTATTATTCACTCTGAATTTATATTAAGAGTTAAGTTATCTCAACCCATTACGATTAATAAAATAACCAAAAATAATAGATTTTAATTATAACACTAATTTAAAAAATCGAAAGAAAAGATCTCATCCATTTCTTCATTTGAAATGATTACAATTTCCAAATTTCTTTCTGAATATTTCCAATCTATAGGCTTTTTTCCTGTTGTTAAAAAATACCCTTGGATTTTAAGATCACATCCATTTGATTGAAGAATTTCATGAAATAACATGACTCTTCCAAGGAATTTTAAAAAATTGGATTCTTTATCTTTTTTTTCTTCATCAAATTTTTGTTTACACTCAATACATTTAATTTTTTCATGATTATAGGCTAAAACATCGAAATTTAGATGAATATTAATTTGGAAATTATTAATTTGCTGAATATCAGATTCCAAATAAGCATTAAAATTATTATTATTCAATAAATTTGCGATAAAATTTAAAATTGGAGTATCTTTTTGAGGATTTTTGTTTTTGAATGTTATTTCAAAATCTTTTTCACCCCACAAATAAAAACGCCATTTATTAATATTTTCATACATGTTAATTGATTTGATTAAATTTGGGAAAGAGATATTTGTAAGGTTGACAGGTTTTAGACACTCTTTTTGAGTAATATTTGTTGATTTTGGATTCATATCAATAATTTTGTAGGTTTTTACTTGAAATTTCTCTTCAAAATTAAAGAAAAATATACGAAGGTTTTGAAAATTGTTATTTACACATATTACACCAACTGGATTGAACCCAATCTTTTGACTCTCAGTAATTAATTTTTGTATATTCTCCCATCTAGCATTTTCTTGGAAACGCCAGAAATGGTTCTTTATCGTAGTAAGGATTTCAATCAAAGAATTTATTAGGTTATTGTCCGCTAACTCATCAAATATTAAAGATAAAAAAGAGAAATCCTTAGATATTTCATTATTTTCAAAGGGATTATGATTTTCTGGTGATAAAGGATAAACAAAAAAATGATTTTCATTTCGAGCTAAATCTAATTTAGTTTGAAACTTAATATCTTTCTTTAATCCCTTTTTTTCTGAATCCTTATCATAATTGATTCGAGAAGAACTATTGTATTGAAAAAATGAGAAGTATTCGGGAGTGAAATAGATGGGATCTAGTTGATGTAAGCTTTTAAACAGTCCATTTAACTGAATTTGGGATGTAATTCTTATTTCAGTCCTAATTTTAATTTCAGATAGTTCTTTCATTGATTTTCATCGAGATAAGAGAATTGATTCCCCAAATTTTTTGTTTTTAACTTCATCTAAATTATAAACTTTTTCAAGAACATCTGGTGTTTTCATAGAATTAATTCT
The DNA here is from genome assembly GCF_054039255.1 of Candidatus Harpocratesius sp. NCBI lineage: Archaea > Promethearchaeati > Promethearchaeota > Promethearchaeia > Promethearchaeales > Promethearchaeaceae > Candidatus Harpocratesius > Candidatus Harpocratesius sp. The sequence goes on along the minus strand of NZ_JBPLBG010000028.1, from coordinate 7,950 downwards.
TGAATGAATATCTGAAATCAAATTTAATTTATCTTGATTTAAGTTGTTTGATAAATCCTTAAGAAGATATTTACCTTCCTCTGTAATTCGATATAAATTCTTTTCTTTTTTTTCAATCAATCCACCGTTAATCAAAGACTCAACATCATTTTGAATCCACTTAGAATATGGGCCGTTATGCCATTTTACAAAATCATAATGGAAAACTTTGCCAATAGATCTTAGTTTTTTCGCTTCCAAATTAATAAAAAAAATTAGTTTAACCAGTTTGATATTTCCTTGAATTTCTCCTATAGAAATTAGATATAGTAGATATGCTTTATCTTCATTCATCTCTAAATAATTTCTTCCCATAGATTATCACAAATTAATATCAAATTTTTTAAAGTTCTTAATAATACTATATAATCAAACAAATTTAAAGATGAATAGCATGAAATTTCCAACTCTTAAATCACTTCAATTACAAAATATTCACCCATTTAATATTATAGGAGCTCAAATTACATTCAATAAACCAGTAATTATCTCGCAATTATTCATGTAATTTAATATAACATAACTCTGATTATTTGTTTGTAATTTTCTAACTTATTCGTTCATTAATAATAGCGACAAATTTGACCATTTTTCCCTGTGCATCTATCTGTTTTGATAAAATCTGGTCGATATATGATTGTAAAATAAAAGTTAGAAACAAAGAGGAAAAAATTGTAATTATTTTTTAAATAGAATTCCAAATTATTCAGCTGTAATGATTATTGATTGTACGAGCATTGTTGCGCTTCTATTGATCAATCATTATTCCTTTTTCTTCAATTTCCTTGATTATTCTACCATTTTGTATATATATCAATAATTCCCATTAAATTAATCACCTAAAATCATATGAACACCTTTGAGATCAGATTTTAGTAAAAATTCTCGAATTCTTGATTGAATATAAGCTTTATTTTCTCTAAGATATTTCCATTGGTGTTGGTTTTGATTGCTTGAGTGAGGGAAAATAATAACTGGTATTTTTAAATTCTCTATATATCTCAAACGTAAAATTCGATTGTTATTATCATCTTTTTCAACTTCTTCTTTTTCAGATAGAGCAAACTCTTCACCCAAATTAACCCACACCGAGTTACCAATTCCTTGAATGATTATCATAATATTTGGGTTTAATTCATGAAGAATCTTGATTTCTTCTTTTAGATATGAAGCACAATTAGTTCGTGCATATTTTTTATCTGTGCAAAGACATTTTGCAATATCCGTGATATAAGCAGATTTTAAAATATCTTTGAAAAATAGATCTAATTTTCCTGAGATTGGAGTGATATTTCTATTTCTATTTCTACATTTTACACTGGAAGGAAAGTACTCATAAGCAATATGAGTATGTGTTTTTACTTTTTGGGAAATTTCTTTTCCAATAATAATATAATTAATATTGTCAAGATTCGAAACCCATCCTGGGAATTCTTGCTGTAAAACAAAACGCTTTGCTGAGATACAGTTCCCACATCCCTTTAACTCTAGTATAGTTTTTCCTTTACTATTTTTTATATTTATCGGAGTAAATCGTACGTAGTTTTTCCAAAAAGCTTCAATTTCGTTATTAGTTTTATCAATTTGATCAGATTCTGAGTTGAGATAAAAACTAACAACATCAGAACCGAAGATTTTAGTTAAAAGTTCTCTATATTCTTTCTTCAACTTATCTTTTAACATTTTTAGTCATTTTCTTTATTTTATATTGATAATAAAGTGTTTTCTTTGTAAGAATTTATGTTTTATCTCTAAATATTGAAGGTGAACTACTCTGCATTGAGTTGATAAATTGTTGAATGAATGGTATTGCCCCAGATATAATTGAAAAAATATTTGATCCATATTTTACAACAAAGAAAACAGGGCACGGGTTGGGTTTAGCCTTGTGCTATTCAATAGTGAAGAATCATGGAGGAATGATAAAAGTAGAAAGTAAAGTGAACGAAGGAACCACCTTTTCTATTGTACTTCCTTTACAAATTGCAAAGAATGAATAAAAAAAGGTAAAAAGTTACATAGATTTTTTAATAACTATTTTAATATCTTTGAGGGAAATTCTTTAATTTTCTTCTTTATAAATTCACGTCGTTCACCGCGCGATTTAAAAGCAGAAATCTCATCCTTATATTGTTCGTATATAATTTCTCTTTGGAAAAATGTATAAAGTGCATCATATACAGGGAATTCCTTTTCCAAAGCTTCATGGTCTGAATTACATAATAATGGCGTTCCACTAGCAACTACTTCAAGGAGCCAAGCCATTGGTACTCTTTCCAATCCTCCTGAAGTATCTGCTGCTCTCACAATTTTCTGCACTTCAGCTAATGCTTTGTCCTCAGATAAATTGTATTTTTTACAAATGGCATCAAAAGTGCAGTATTTCACACCATTTTCTTCATAATGATCTAGTTCAACACCAGTACCTGCAGTATCAAATGGAATAGCGCCTGTTTTTTCAACGAATTCCATGATTTCATCACGTGGAAGAAAAACAAACTGCGCATTTATATCCACAAATCGACGAATTAACCAAGGACAAGCAACACGATCAACATGTACATAATTTCGAGTAGTCCATAACATTGGAATCGATTGAACTAAAGAACAAGATAATTTAAAGTTTTATTAAAAAAGGAACAAGAAAACAAGAAGCAAAGAACGAACCTACATTTATCAATAGCATTTTTTTATTATCATATATCATTTTTTTAGCTAATGATGAAATTTTATGAAATTTGGCGAATTTTGATGAATTTTGATGAATTTTTATGAAATTTGGTGAATTTTGATGAAATTTAGCTTTTTTAGGAAATCGATTTTAACCGAAAATCCGAATATAAATAAAGGACGATAATGTAACTTTCTTTATAACGCATTCAAAGGATAAATTTCCACCTTTGACCAATATAATATGTTATTTCATATTTTAATTATTGAAATTTCAAATATTCATTTTAAACCAACTTTAGGAAGAGAAAATGAAAAAAAAAAGGGAAATTCTGAAAATCTTAATAGTAATTCCATGTTATAACGAAGAAGATATGATTATTCAAAGTTTGAATCAAATTAAAAACCTTCAAACAAGATTTGAGCAGTTGTATAAGCAAAAGTTAGATGTTCTGATAATAGATGATGGATCACAAGATAAAAGTAAAATATTGCTCTTAGATTGGAAAGAAAGACCTACTGGTAACAATAGAATCAAGGTAATTTTTAACCAAATAAATAGAGGTTATGGTTATACGCTAAAAGTAGGATTTCATTATGCACAAAAACATATGTACCAGTGGGTAATCACATTTGATATGGATGGACAGCATGAAACAGATTTTCTTGAAGAATTTTATCTTGCTATTCGCGATGCAGGTCAAGATATCCATCTTTTTTCTGGAACTCGCTACAAAAATCCAGAACTTTTCTGGCAGACACCATGGAAAGATCGCTTTTTAGTAAATACAATAATTACAGCGATATTAAATCAATATGGTCTGCCATTAACAGATAGTTTTTGCGGAATGAAAGCACACAGAGTTGATTCTTTAAGCAAACTGCAATTGACATTAACAGGATATGAAATGCCACTTGAAATGATGATAAAAGGGTATTATTCTGGCTGGAAAATTCAAGAAATAGCAGTACCTTTAATATATAAAAACAGAGAAACAATTCAAACAAAAGAAAGAAGTAAACGATTTATTTTTGCACAGGCAGAGGAGCGTTTATCTCGGTATTGGAAAATAATTCAAATATTGATTAATTCTCATCAGACACATCAAAATAATCAAATTATCAATTTTTCGCATTTAATTGACTTATATCAACATTTATATAATTCCTTAAGCAGTATTTCAGCTTCAAATTTTAAAATAATCCAACAAAAAATCCACATTATGGTTGATCGAATATTCAAATCAAACATCTCTTCAAGATTTTCATATAATTTAAAAATAAATGGGACAAATTTAATAAAAGAAAAAAGAAAGAAGAAAAAAGAAATTTGTTCTTGTTTGAAATATAATACATGCTCTCCAACTTGTGAAATTTGCCCACAATGTAAAAGTAATTAATTCTAGGTAATATTAATGACACCATTTGACCCCCTTATACTCTATACTTCATTTGCACAAAACCCAGATGATGCAGTAAAGAAATGGGGAGATTTGTATAGAAATCTTCATCTTGATAGATATATTCCTCAGTCATTTCACAGCTGTTTGCAACTTTCATCAAAAATAATGAACTCCGATAGATCTACAGAACTACGGGCACAATTAGCAAGTATTTTCACAGATACGACCAAAAAACTGGGAGTTTGGACAGAATCAGTAAAATTTAACATAGAAAATTATATAGAATCAGGAAGGAGTATTGAAATTGGACATCAACCCAAATTTTTGGGAGGTGAAAGATTTCTTTTAAATAAACTTGCATGCGGAGGAATTCTTGCAAAATATTCAAGATCAACAAATTTAAACCAACATAATTCTGTATTTCTTCCCTTTCTTTTTATTGCAGATTATGATAAAGTTCACAAAGAACTAACTCGAACAATGATTCCAGTTATTAATTCTGTCACAGGTAGAACATTAAAAATCCCAAAACACATAGAAAATCATTACAATGGGACAAGTATTGCATCTCTTCCACTTCCTTCAGAGAAGGAATTTCAAGAAATCTTAGAAAACATACGAACAACAATGAAATTTTCCTTTCAATCAGCTGCAGAAAACCATTTTCAACGACAACTTTGGGAAGAACGCATGGAATCTGCTATTCAAATTTTACAAACGACTTATCATCAAACATCTTCATCTTTTAATGAGAAGTTTCCATACTCAGAATGGTTTGGACGAATCATAGGAGTTTTAATTAATATAATTGGGGATTACGGCATGGTTTTTGTAAATGCAAATGATTCGCGTTTGCAAAGAATATTCCTTCCTCACTATGAATCAATTCTTCGTGATCAAGATAAATACATCAAATCATATATCCATGTTTTGGAATTACTTGAATCTTATGGATTTAGATCTCCATTTCGACCAATTTCACGCGATTTTGTTCCCTTTTTTGTTTCATGCGATACTCTTGAATGTAATAAACACCGAATAGAACTGCATTTGCGAAAAACTACAGTTTCTTCAAATGTATGGGAAATTTTTGGAACATGTGAGAAATGTAAACAAAGAATTCAATTAGAATTTAATCCCCATCATCCCGATTTATCTGAGTGGCAAAACAAACTTAGTCCACGTGTTGACTCAAGACAGTATTTAGTATCAGCAACAATTCAACCACAAATTCATATAGCAGGAACAGGAGAAACTCGATATTATATGCATGATCTTCCCCTTCTCCAGCATTTTAAAAATGATTTAAACCTTCCAATAATTTATTATTATAATAAAATTACATTACATACTCCATGGACTCGTTCACTTGAATCGCAAATGAAAATCATCCCATCGTTTCATGATACAATAAAAGCACTTATGAAATCAGTCGGAAAGTATAAGAAATTAACAAAGAAAAGCGAAGACAAATCATTATATAAAAGTAGAAGACAGGAAAATCTTAATTTACTTTATTCGATAAATAATTATTTCAATCAACTGGAGAAAATCTGCGATAATGCTTCAACGAACACTGAAATACCATCATTTATACGCAGAAATATAATTCCAGTTTTTAGTGCAAATTTTTTTGGAAAAGTGCGAAAAGAAAAATATGGACAGACTTCAGTCTTTCATTGGATTGATTTATTCATCAATAATGGAAAAAACGCGCTATTTTCGGATTATGAACAGATTTATCGTCCATGGCAAGTACCTGGCCAAAATATTTTGTTATAATAATATATCGGTGAAAAATATGAATACAATTGAGCAATATGTATCTCGTTTAATGCCATCTGAATGGAAAAACTTAAATCTTGAACAAAAATACAAGGGTCCAAAATTTGATGCTCATACACATATTTACCTCAGTGTTGATAACAATTTTACAAATTTTGATGAAGTTCTTAAAGTAGCAGATGCAAATAATATAACTAAAATAGCTGCGATCGTAGACAGAGACATTATTCACAAGCTAGAGAATACATATCCCGATCGGTTTATTCCAATTCGATTTTTGGATAGTAAAAAGTTATTTGAAGAAGATAGACAAAGCATCACTGATATGTTCGATGAAATATACAGCAAAGGATATCAAATTGTTAAATTATGGTTTGCACCACGTTGGAGAGACTTTGTTTTAAAAGAATTCGGAATTTCAGAAAAAAAAATAGAAAAATTCAAACTTTCAAGCCCAATATTTCAACCTATTTTTGAGAAACTTGAAGAATTAAAACTAAAATTATTAATTCACATTTCTGATCCTGATTTATGGTATGAAAAAAAATATCAACCAGAATCAAGATATGGTTCAAAATCAGATCATTTAACAGATTTTGAAGAAATTCTTAAAAATTATCCAAAAATTCAATTTCAAGTAGCCCATTTTGGTGGTCAACCTGAAAATCTTCATAAACTTGCAAACTGGTTGGATAAATATTCTAATTTATTAATTGATACAAGTTCAGCTCGATGGATTGGGCGCGAACTTTCACAAAAGGTTGAAGATTCTAAAAATTTCATCGAACATTATTCTGATCGTATTCTTTTCGGAACAGATTTAAGTTTTGGATGGACACGTGATAATACACCTGAAGCTTATTTTCTTACTCGGTATCTAACATTTCATGTATTATTTGAAACAAATTCAAGGAATATTCCATTACCTTTTCCAGATCCAGAGAATAATAATAAAACAATATTAAATGGACTTAATCTTTCTCAAACAACACTAAAAAAAATATATTTTGAAAATGCAAATAGATTTTATAAATAAATTATAAATCTTCATTTTAGTGTACAAATTATCATCAAATTTTAGCATTTTAACTATATTTAATAGAAAATATTAGAAATACTAACTTTATCAAGATGCTACATTGACATTTTTTTATTTATTATAAAAGATCTAATGTAAATTCTAAGAAGATTTCCAATTCATTATATATAAATAAAGATTGGAATTAACTTCATTAAAAGTATTAGGAGTTGTTTTAATGGGAATATTCTCATTTTTGAAAAAAAGTAATAACAAAGCAGTTTTTTGCGGTTTGGATAATTCAGGCAAATCTACAATTATTTCATTTCTGCAAACAGGAACATTTATAAAACATACACCAACTATGGGCAAAAAGTTGAAAGAGATCGAAGTGCAAGGTACCAGAATAGCTATTTTCGATATGGGAGGCCAAAGCGATTTTCGAGAAATGTGGTTAGGAGAAATAAAAAATGCAAAATGCGTAGTATTTGTAATTGATACCCATGATGTTGATCGATATAATGAAGCAAAAGAAGAGTTAAACAAAATCTTACCTGCAATTATGAAAAATAAAATAAATTTACTGATTATGGCGAATAAAATTGATTTAAATAAAGATTCAACAATGGCTAAAATTATTCGTAAATTTAATTTAACTGAGATTGATAATTTTGAAATTATGGAAATCAGTGCAAAAACAGGGTTTGGAATGACAGATGCTTTTGTCAAACTGTATTCATTGCTTACAGGTGAGAATATCGAAAAAAGTGTTTTTGCTAAAGCAATCTCGATTTATACAAACGAAGGTAAAAAAATCTTATTCCAAAAACATTTAATCGAAGATGATGAAATAAATCAAATGTTTTTGGAAGGTGCTTATTTAGCGGCAATTAAAAAATCTTCACAAATGAGTGTATTTTAAGATCTTAGAATTATAAGTTTTTTCGCTTTTTTGCCAATTCAGCCTCCCACTTCCGCCGCCTATCCCAAAAAGTTTTTTGTCGGTCATTTAAGCCCGGGAGAAGGAGAGGTTGA